>JAUWXW010000002.1 GCA_030616195.1 Chloroflexota bacterium
CAACTGTTCGTATACCCAGTGTTGCGAGAGTGCGCTCAAGTGGATTGGCATAGAAGGAGTTCGCACCTTTACCCATTATGATGAGTTCGTCTTGCTGGGGTTCGACCTCCTCATGTATCTTGTTACCCCATGTGCCTACGGTGATAGCGCCCGTCGACGCAATGCCGTCAAACAGGGGGGCTACAGGTGTTTCCGCAAGCAATTTGCGTTCAAACTCCGTGAGATCCACCTGTACATGGATTACAGGAACACCCAAGCGCCTGCATGCCTCCATGACCTTCCTTGTGTTCTCTAGGCAGTTGGTTTTCTTCACATGGGCAGGGCCGCCCATGGCAGCAAACTTCCCTTCCTCACATACAAGGTCGTTTTGAAAGTGCATGGACAGGAAAGCCGTTTTCCCCTTATCGATAGTTAGTGCCATCTCTTGTCACCTCCTTCTATGAAAGCATATTGCAGGTCTTTGCCGACACTTTTCCTCTCGGTTATATCACCCCCTTTTTACCCACGGGAATCATCAAGCTCAGCGAACCCGCCGACATGGGGAGAGACCAACCATATGGCCAATCTCTATCTTCCGTGTGAAGTAGCGCGAGGCTTAGCCTCGCAAGTTAGGTCCCTTATGAGGGAACAATTCAGAAGGACGGCTGGGAAGTGATTGCAAGAGGCTCCGAATCGAACCTCCTGCGCCACAAGCATACCCTGACTTCGCTGGACTGTCAACCGGGGCTATTTATTGTATCGCCCCCTGCCCCCGCAGCTCCTCGATGCTCTCCTTGCTATATCCCAGCTCAAGCAGGACCTCCTCAGTATGCTGACCTAGGGTGGGACTAAAGCTCCTGATGGAGCCCGGCGTCTCGGAAAGCTTTACCGAGATACCTGCTTGCCGTACCTTGCCAAATTTGGGGTGATCCAGCTCCAGGATCATCTTGCGATGAACAAGCTGAGGGTCTGTGGCAAGCTCGTCAAGCTCATATACCTTGCCCACACATATATCCCACTGGCTCAGGTAATCGAACCACTCATCCCTGGTTCTGGTGCGGAAAATTTCCCTAAATTCGGAGAATATCTCCTCCCTCTTTTCACCGCTAGCCCCTTGATGGGGAATAAGGTCCTCCCTGCCCAGGGCTCGGCACAGGTTCTCATAGAACCACGGCTCCAGGCAACCGATGCTGAGATATTTCCCATCCTTAGTTTCATAGACGCTGTAAAACGGCACCCCCCCGGTGAGAAGCTCGTTTCCCCTCTGCGGCACCACACCACTCCCAAAGTAACCGCTTAGAGCGGACGACAGGAGTGAGACTACCCCATCAGCCATACCTATGTCCGCATATTGCCCTTTGCCTGTCCTCTCCTTGGCCATGAGAGCGGCAAGGATGGCAATGGTGGCGTTCATGCCCCCGGCGGCGAAGTCAGCGAGCAAATTGCTCGGTATTGTGGGAGCACCGCCGGGAATGCCGATGATGCCCAGGGCACCACCGATGGATATGTAGTTTATGTCATGTCCCACCATGTTGTGATAAGGCCCATCCTGCCCGTAGCCGCTGAGGGAACAGTAAATGAGCCTGGGGTTTATTTCCTTGATGGTGTCGTAGTCCACCCCCAGGCGTTTCACCACCCCCGGTCTAAAGCCCTCGACAATCACGTCTGCCCCTTCGGCGAGCTGATAGAAGATTTTGCGCGCCGGCTCAGCCTTCAGATTGAGGACGATGCTCCTCTTATTGCGCTCCACAGCATTATGGACGATGGCTCTTTCCTCAGCGGACACCACCACCGCCAGGCGGCCTTCTCGCGGCCCCTCAACCTTGAGGATGTCAGCTCCCAGGTCGCCCAGGATCATAGTGCAAAACGGTCCCGGAGCCAACCGGGATAAGTCCAAAACCTTTATTCCCTCCAGTGGCGTGGTCATAGCTTTTCCTCCTAGCAAAGATTTTTGGCACGGATAATAGTACAATATCCTCCCTTGTGGAGTAAACCCCTACTGACCATCCCTCATTACCACCTTTCTTCTCCTAGCCTGCAAAAAATGCCACAAGGTGAAAATGAGCAGCCCAACAGCGATGATGCTCAAGAAGGAGATGGTGCGGTCAACGAAAGCAATTGACCAAGCATCATTTCGGGCAACGGAGATGGTCAACAGCCCGGCGATCCCGGCCTCCACCAGGCCCAGCCCCCCAGGGGTGAACGGTATGGCGACGAGCAAGGCATTGGCGAGGGCGACAAAGAGGATGAGGGAAAGCCCGATAGAAAAGCCCAGGGCCTCAGTAACCAAGAGCAGACGACCTGCCTCCAGCAGCCAGATCCCGACGCTCAGGGAAACAAGGATTGGGAGCCGGTCAAAGCTGCCCAGGGTCCCCTCACGGAAAAGGATGAATGCCCGTCTTATCCTCGTCGGTAAGCGTCGCTCCACCACGCTGCCAAAATGCCCCATGACCCCGAGGAGGATGGCGATAGCAACAAGCATGGCGACTCCAGCACCCAAAACCACTGTTACCACTACCATGCCCTTGCCCCCCACGAGGCCAAACACAGCCACCCCGAGGAGAAGAAATATGATGACGACATCCAAAACTCGCTCGGCAAGGACGGTGCCAATAGTCTTGGAGAAGCTGACATCAGCATTCTCCTTGAGAAGGTAACCGCGGTAGGCATCGCCCAACCTGGCATAGAGGATGCAGTTGGCAAACCAATTGATGAGCAAGATCTGGGTCAGACCGCCAAGGGAGGGTAAGTTCACCCCCTGTTCCTTGCGAAAGCCCACGTTGTGCAGCAGCACTCGCCACCGCAAAGCGCGCAACGGGAAGGTAATATAATAGCAGATAAAGGCCAAAGCATAGTAGAGCGGATTGCAGCCTGTGATCCCGTCCCAGACAGAACTGAAGTCTATGTCCAGCCTTTCAACAGCGACTACGAGAAGGGCAATGGCAACGACGAAGGAGAGCAGAGTCCGAACATTGAGGAACCGCCTCCTAAGGGAGATCTTCTCTTCTTCCACAGGGGCGACATCTTTGTTGGAGTTATCAGCCACAGATCTTCCTTTGTCTCATTAGCCCTTTAACGGACGCTTAGTTGGGATCCCAACACGCCGCGGGTAGCCATCGGGAGTGGCGCTGAGCTTATCAATGATAACCAGGGCGCGTTCCTCCCCCAGCTCCTCCAGCGTGAACCTCATCACCTCCCTCAGCCTGCCCCCCATAACAGTGATAGCCGTTGTCGCTTGCTCTACCTCGGCCTCGATTTCACCCTTCTTCTGGGCGATAAATGAGCCCCCCAGGGCGCAGAAGGGCAAGGCCAGCTCGACGAGGGTTGGTAGTCGCGCCACTGCCCTTGAGAGGACGAGAGCAAATTGCTCTCGATAGTTCCCCTCTCGAGCCAGGTCCTCAGCCCTAGCGGTCAAAACCTCAACCCGCTCAAGTCCCAGCTTGGCCACCAGATGACTCAAAAAGCCCGTCTTTTTCCCCATAGAGTCAAGCAAAACCAAATGAATGCTGGGGAAAAGGATCTTCAGGGGAACGCCAGGGAGGCCGGCGCCAGCGCCCAGATCAAGGAGGCGCAAAGGACGAGATATATCCTTCACCGCAAGGACTATGGTAAGGGAATCGAGGAAGTGCTTCACCTGCACCTCCTCATAATCGACAATGGTGGTAAGGTTCACTCTCCTATTCCAAAGGATAAGCTCTTGATAATAGGCCTCAAACTGCTCCACCTGCCCGGAGGCGAGGTAAAGCCCTAAACTTTTAGCACCAGCGATAAGCCTCTCCATGCCAATATCAAAGTACTCCGCGGAGTCGCTACCGTTGTTGAATTATAGCACTACACCTAACCCACGCCAAGGCGTCAAATAAGGCTCGATTCTGCATGTGTTTCGTGGTTGACTTTGCTCGCCAAAGAAAATAGAATACGGTCGCCGCCAAGAGAAAGCAGGAAAGAGCAAAGGAGGTGAGCTGATGGCAGCGAAGGCTTTCGTGCTCATTGAGGTCGCGGTAGGCAAGACCAAGGATGTGGTCGCTACGCTGAAGAAGGTGGAGGGGGTAAAGTCGGTTGAAGCGGTGACCGGCCCCTATGACATTATCGCCGTGGTGGAAATGCCAGACGTGAATGCCATTGGCGACTTGGTGACAAGAAACATTCATTCAGTTAGCGGCATCGCCAGAACAGTAACCTGCCTTACGGTGCAGCTCACCTAGGCCGAGGACTTGTTATCAAAAGCGGTAAAAACCCTGGTTTCATACCGCCAATCGAGGGCTGAGTTTTTTGTCATTATTGACTCACCCCGTAAATTGGATATAATGGGTGCGCTGTAGCGGAGCCTTGCTCCCTCAGGGTGGGGATATAAATGGAGCAATAGCCTGAAGACCTTTATTCCCATCAGGAAACATTGCAGCCTGGACAGGCTTAGGGTTGCCCAAAACATAAAAAGGAGATAGACAGGATGGACTTTGAACCAATTGCAGGAACAGAGGAACTGAAAAAGGAGTTTGAGGACTTCTTCAGGGAGGTGATGAAGGACGCCCCACCGGGATGGGAAAACTCACCGGAGGACCTCGAGACTGAGGAAGGGTGGGCCTTCCACCGAAAACTACAACGTGAGATGGGGAAAAGGGGATGGTTGGCCTTAGCCTGGCCCAAGAAGTATGGCGGGCTGGGAAAATCCATCTTCGAGCAGCTTACTTACAATGAGGTGAGGTCTTACTACCGAGCACCCGGGTGGGACCTCCAGGGGGTGGGAATGCTTGCCCCCACCCTGCTTGCCATGGGGACTGAGGAACAAAGAGAGGAGTTCCTCCCTCCTATCGCCAGGGGGGAAGTAATCTGGGCCCAGCTTTGGTCTGAGCCAGAGGCCGGCTCCGACCTAGCCAATCTCCAAACGATGGCGGTCAGGGACGGGGATGACTACATACTCAACGGACAGAAGGTCTGGACCACCGGTGCTCACCATGCTGACTGGGCCTTTGCTTTAGTGAGGACAAGCAAGGAGCTGACCAGAAGCCGAGGGCTTACCTACCTCCTTTTTGACCTCAAGAGCCCTGGGGTCGATGTTCGCCCCCTGCCAACAATGTCTAGCCATTCCCGACAGGTGGAGTCGCATTTCAACGAGGTCTTCTTGGATGATGTGCGAGTGCCATTGAAGTACAGGGTCGGGGAGGAAAACCAGGGCTGGGCTATTACCCGAGCTACGATGAACTTCGAGAGGTCCGGGCTTGCGGGGTTTGGGGCGCTGAGGCACTCCTTAGACGAGCTGATAGAGTTTTGCAAGGAGACCAAATGGAGGGGCAAGCCCTTGTCTGAAGACCCCCTGGTTCGATACCGCCTGGCTGAAATTGCCGTGTGTATCGAGGCAGGGCAGGCTACAGGCCGTCATCTCCTCTGGGGACAGCACAAGGTAGAAATGGGAGGAGCGCCAGGTATGGGGATGGTCCCCCGGGCTTCTTCGATGAAGTACTTTGCAAGTGAACTAAGTCAGCGCTTCGCCTATGTGGGAAGCCAGATTATGGGGCTCTATGGTCAGTTGAAGTCGCAGTCAAAATGGGCACCCATGTCGGGGAGGTTTGAGAGGGCATATCAGGCTGCCCCCGGTGGCAATATGGCTGGCGGCACAACCGAGATCCAGAAAAACCTCGTCGCCTGGACAGGTTTAGAATTGCCCAGGGCGTAACAAGGAATTTGGCTAGAGGAGAAAGGAAAAATGAACCTCGATTTCACCGAAGAGCAAGAAATGTTAAGAACAATGGCTCGGGACTTCCTGCAAACGGAGTGCCCCAAGACCTTGATCAGGGAGCTGGAGGAAAGTGACCTGGGTTATTCTCCCGAGTTGTGGAAAAAGATGGCAGAGCTGGGGTGGCAAGGGTTGGCCTTCCCCGAGGAATACGGTGGCACTGAGATGACCTTCTTTGAATTGGCGCTCCTTGTCGAGGAAATGGGGCGTAATATCCTTCCCGGACCCTTCATTTCCACACAAGTGTGTGGACTGACCATTCTGGAAACAGGGACGGAGGAGCAGAAAAAGGAATTCCTCCCCAAAGTAGCTGCGGGGGAGATGATCCTCACTTTGGCTTTGACCGAACCCAGTGCGAGCTGGAAGCCTGAGCATATCTCCGTTGGAGCTGTCGCCAGCAATGAGGAGTATATGATCAATGGAACCAAGCTCTTTGTGCCTGATGCTCATGTTGCTGATTACCTCCTGGTTGTAGCCAGGACAAAAGACAGCGCCAAGCCCGAGGAGGGGATTACCGTTTTCTTGGTGGATGCCAAGAGTCCTGGTATCCAGTGCGAGTCCCAGCTTACCATGGGTCTGGATAATAAAGCCGAGGTGGTGTTTAAGGATGTAAAGGTGCCCAAGAAGAATATCCTGGGGGAGCTGGACCAGGGCTGGAAAGTGGTACAGATCGCCATGACCAAAGGGACGGCGTTGAAGATTGCTGAGATGAGCGGCGGGTGCCAGGCGAGCTTAGAGATGGCCAATACCTATGTCAAGGAGAGGGTACAATATGGACGACCTATCGGCCTCTTTCAGGTTATCCAGCACTACCTGGCAGATGCATGGGGGAAGACGGATAGGACCACCAATATCGCCTGGGAAATCTGCTGGAAGGTAGACGCAGGCGTGGCTACTCCCTTCGAGGTAGCGACAGCCAAGGCGTGGACAAACGAAGCCTATAAGTGGGTTACAGAGAAGTGTGTCCAGTGTCATGGGGCTATCGGCACCACCAGAGACCATGATATGGGGCTATACTACCGGCGCGCCAAGGTGGGAGAGCTAGACTATGGGGATACCGATTTCCAGATGGAGATCGTTGCTCAAGAACTAGGCCTGTAAACCTATGGAATTCGACCCAAGACAGAGATAGCAACTAGTTCGCAAAAGGAAAGGAGGAGATTTGGACTTAGGTTTTAGCGAAGAGCAGGAAATGCTGAGAACAGCAACTCGCGATTTTCTCACCAATGAATGTCCCCCCGACTTGGTAAAGGAGATGGCCGAGGATGAGAGGGGCTATACCCCGGAGCTGTGGAAGAAGATGGCGGAACTGGGTTGGATGGGGCTGACATTTCCTGAGGAATATGACGGCATGGGGATGACTTTCCTCGACCTGGTCATTCTCCTTGAGGAGACGGGGCGAGCCTGCCTCCCCGGCCCATTGTTCTCCACGGTGGTCCTCGCTGGCTATACCATCCTGGAGGCGGGGAGTGAGGAGCAGAAAAAGGAACTCCTGCCCAAGATCTCGAACGGGGAGCTGATCCTTACCCTGGCCCTCACCGAGCCCAGCGCTAGTTATGAGCCCGGTGGGATCAAGATTAAAGCCAGCCCCAAAAACGGTGATTATGTGATCAATGGCACCAAACTTTTCGTTCCCGATGCCAATGTAGCCGACTATATGATATGCGTCGCCAGGACCAAGGATGGCGCCAAGCCAGAGGAGGGGATTACCCTCTTCCTCGTCGATGCCAAGAGCCCTGGGATCAGCACCACGCTGTTGAAGACCATAGCTGGCAATAAGCAATGCGAGGTCATCTTCGATGATGTCAGGGTGCCCAAAGAGAACATCCTGGGCGAGCTGGACAAGGGCTGGCCGGTGGTGGAGAAAGTATTGGAGAAGGCTACCGTGGGGCTTTGCGCCCAGATGGTGGGCGGTGCTCAAAAAGCGCTGGAGATGAGCATTGATTATGCCAAGGAGAGGGTCCAGTTTGGGCGGCCCATCGGCAGCTTCCAATCGATCCAGAACTACTGCGCCGACATGGTCACCGATGTCGATGGATCGAAATACATCACCTACGAGGCGGCGTTGAAGCTCTCAGATGGACTTCCTGCTGCCATGGAGGTGTCGATGGCAAAGGCCTGGGTCAGCGAGGCCTGCCGCCGGGTAACCGCTTTGGGGCACCAGATTCATGGCGCTATCGGCTTCATGGCTGACCACGATTTGCCCCTCTACTTCAAGCAGGCCAAGGCAGGAGAGGCTACCTTTGGCAACGCCGATTTCCACCGCGAGCTGGTAGCCAAGCATCTGGGTCTCTAATAGAGCGGTGAAAAAGGAGAGCCCAGAGAGGCGAAGCCTCACTGGCAGGGGTCTGGGGTGTCCCCCAGTTATATTTTCTCCCCCTCTCCTCAAGGAGAGGGGGTCGGGGGATGAGGTGAACAAAGATTGTATCTTTTGTCGCATCATAAGCGGCGAGATCCAAAGTGATATCCTTTACCAGGATGAAGAGGTCATCGCCATCCGCGATATCAACCCCCAGGCACCAACTCACCTCCTGGTGCTGCCCAGAGCCCACATTCCATCCCTGGCCGATGTCGGCGCTGACCAGAAGCAGCTTCTGGGGCATCTTGTCCATGTCGCCAACGAGCTGGCGAAAAGGGAGGGCATCTCCGACAAAGGCTACCGCCTGGTGATAAACTGCGGCGCTGAAGCTGGTCAGGAGGTACCCCATCTCCACCTCCATCTCCTCGGCGGCAGGGCAATGGGAAAGCTGGGCTAATCTAAAACCCCCTGGCTATGGCATAGGTCGCACTAAATAGGGCGATCTTACTAACGCCAAGAGACCGCCTCTGCTCCTCTTATTGCAAACAGCCATTTCCCCCCTTTTTCGAACTATGGGCAAAGGGCTGAGATAGCCAATGGCCTTAAGAGCCGCCAAGGCAAATAGTTCGAAAAGAGTGACACAATCCCCTTGACACTGTTAGAACATATGTGCTACCTTGCCCAAGGAGGACCCCTTGCATAACCTTGTTTTCGCCCAATACTTCGTCACTGCGCTAAGCAGCGCATTCAATGCCTGCTACTTCTTTGGGTACCGCTCCTCCACGAGGAGGAGGCGCATCGGAGCCATAGTGCTCGCCCTGGTGAGCCTGGCATGGACAGGGCTGCCAGACAGGGCAAGAAAATCGGTAGACCAAGGGTAACCGATAGGCGAGGCTTCCAAACCCGCTACAAAACTATTTTGGAGCGCCTCTCACAAGGAGAAATCTCGAGGCGACAGGCTGCTAAAGAACTTGGGATCGGCTACGCTACATTGAAGAGGCTGTTGGATAGCAACTTCGCTGTTGGATAGTTTCTGTGACCACCTAGTATCCGTACGTATGCTTGTTCTTTTTCTATCCCAGTTGCACAAAATGAACCAAAGTGACCTGCTGAACAGACAGGCGATTGTCATGCCTGGTTACCATCACTATCTTAATCCCACTATGGGTGATACGTTTATCTCTTCTTTTGTTCTGCCTTCTGTGCCTTCTTTTCTAATGCTTGCTTCTTGGGCTTTTTAACATTTTTTCTACCTTTATCACCCACGTCTATGCCCCCGTCTTTAATCTCTTCTCAAGGATTACCTACACATTTTCCCGACATTCGCTCCAAATCGAATTATAGTGTTTTCTCCATCGATGTCAATCGTATCAGGTGTTTCAAAAGTTCTCCGCTCCCTCAGATGCGATGGACTGCACATTACGCTAGATTGTTAAGTGCTAAGGAAGAGTTTCCTCAGCTGGATTTGCCATTTCAGCCAAGATTGCCGGTAGCTGCAGTGCGGGTGAGCAAAGCTTCCTGAAACAGATCCCGTCAGCCTTCCATATAGACTAAAAGTGGTCAGCTCCCCCTAGAAGGCTACTTGATGCATTTGGTGATATTCAAGCACCATGTGGGCTACATTAAATGCTGAGTCGACCGCGTGATGTGTGCCACAGCCATAGCCACCGGCATCACAGCCTACGTAGAAAAGCCCTCGTAGCGGAGCCCTGGCTGAGGGCTTGTGTCGCCCACATTGGCCCACCACCTGACCCAGACCAATGACCTCACCTCCCTGTCCCGGGAGGACGTGGTCTCTGCTAATTGCGGATATGTCAGCAGTGCCATAGCGCTCCTTGTGTTCGATATGTTGGGAGAGCTCAGGCCAGATCTTAGCTACCGTCTGCTCCAGCTTGTCCCAGAAGATCTCCTGGTCTTTCATGTCGGCACCGGGGGGGCACAAGGTAGAGGCCAGAGCACATTGCTTACCCGCAGGAGCCAGGCTGGGGTCAAAGCCCGAGGGGACTACCACGAAGACGGGAACATCCTCAGGAAGCTGGCCGGCCTTTGCTCTCTCGGCGCGTTCTAGATTGAGGTAGTTGTCATCGGAGAAGGTGATATACATGGGGTGTTCCAGCACAGGCTTGCTCAGAAAGTAGCGAATACCCGTGGATCCCAAGGAGGGAACCAGATCCTTAACATAGTTCACGTACCCTTTGTCAAAGTGCTCCCCACCCACAAGCTTGAGCACTGTAGGTTGAAGCCCGGCGTTGCTTATCACGATGGGGGCATGAAAGGCACCTTTGTCGGTAACTACCCCACGAACCTGGCCAGCTTCGATGGTGATGCGCTCCACCCTGGTTCGTAGCCGCACTTCACCACCATAACGCTCAACTGCCTTTGCGCAGCCCTCAAATATCTTTCCGTAGCCACCCTTAAAGTAGCACCCAGCGCCGCCGCGTCTTATGTCCCGCATTGTCTCCACCATCTCTGAAGCAGCTAGAAGCTCGATGGGCACCGCAAAGATGATGTTAGCTTGTATCGCAAGGTGGCTGTAAACGGCCTGAGGTATTCGATAGCGGGAAACGAATTCGTGCCAAGTTACTTCATCCAGGGCCTCGATCTCTCGGGGACTAAGAGAGATCATATCATTAAAGAAACGGCTGAGTCCCTCCGATTCCTCGGCCGTCGGTGGAACTGGGCCTGGCTCTTGGTAGGGCACGTATTCTCCTGACGGGCTGCGGTACAATAAAAGACTAGCGCCTTCTGGGGCTAGCAATTCGACATCCAGCTCCAATTCCCTAATCAACTCCTCCCATCGGCTGCTGCGACTTGGTCCTCCGGTTATCGGCCAGAGCTCGTAGCTGAACCCCTTGCGGGATCTGGTCAAAGCATTGCCTCCGGGCCTGTCGTTCTTCTCCACCAGAAGGGTCCTTATTCCCTCCTTCGCCAGCAGGGCGGCACAGGCAGCCCCTCCCGGACCTGCCCCGACCACGATGACGTCGTAAGTTTCGTTACCTATGGCGATCCCCCTCTCTCTAATGTTTTCCCATCGTGAGTGGCTTTCAGATCAGTCGATGACTTGACTGTGTGAATCATTATATCATGCCGCATGCCATGAAGTGGTTGCAATCCCTTCTTGCGCTATCTCCTGGCTTGGGATGCTCACAGTGCCCTCATTATTTATTCATAACGCCCTTCAAATATGCACCTCTTTTTTCTCCATCAAAAACTATTTGGGTTTTTTCTAATTGATCGGATAATCTTCGACAGATGGGGTGGCATAACTTGCGGTAGGTATCAATAATAGAGTTAGCTTCGGTTTTCATTGCTTGCGCCGCCATCAATCCACTTTGTAACGCATAACTAATCCCTTCACAACTGGATGGACTGATAAGACCTGCTGCCTCACCGACCAACAAAATATTATCAGTGCCGAATACGATTTCATTTAGATTGCCGATCATCGTTGCTGGATGCCCTTCTGTTTTCAAAACTTTTGTCGAGATTTTCAGTTCTTCGGAAATCTTTTTTAAAAGCAGGTTCATATTTCCTTTTACTTTTTCCTTCCTACAAGAACTTGATAAAGGGGGCTTCTTCTTGGTGGTATCTTTGAGATGTCCCATTCTTACAGTCGACATAGTGGGCGTCGAACAAGACCTCCATGCTGTAGTTCGAGCACACCTTGATTTTTGCGCGGTGATATGGTAGCATACGCACACCTGTTTTGACCTTAACAGAGATACAGGGGGTATGACATGAGAAGTGGACGTCTAGCGGAGTTCATGAAAAGGGTGTTTACTGATGAGAACTTCAGACAGTCGTTTCTGTCAGAACCTGACAAGGCGATGAAGACGTTCGGGCTGAGCAAGAGGGCAAAGGGGGCCATACTGAGCATCGGCGTGGTAGCCGTAGCAGGTCTTACCGATGTCGCGCAGGTTCTGGCAGTCGTTGACCCTACAGCAATCTGGTTGTAGAGCTACAAAGCTCTGGTGCGGTTACTAGCGAATGAGCTTAGAGAGGCAAACGGAGGCTGTCCAGGCGGAGATCATTGCTCTGCTGACTGGGGCGGGTGGTGATCAGGCGTTCTACGACATGGTGCGTAGATGGGTCCTCGATCGTGACAAAAGAGACTCTGAGGAAAGGTACTCGCCGTGGCCCCTTTTAACGCTCCAAGTGTGCGACGCGATATGTGGCGCTTGGGAACACGCGGTGCCAGCTGCAGCAGCGGTAGAGCTTTATGCTGCCGCTGGTGACTTGCTCGACGATATCGAAGACGGTGACTATGACTTTATTCTGGAGCACGGATACAGTGTGGCGCAGGCTTTTAACGCGGTGGCTGGGCTATTCGTGCTCGGTCAGGAGGCGGTTACTAACCTGCTCGCAAAGAAAGTCCAGCCCCGGACTATCATATCGGTAATGCACGCCATTACCTCCTCCGCGCTGGTTGGATGCAGCGGACAGCACGCTGAGTTTGATAGCGAAGGTGCCGACGTCTCCGAAGAGGATTACCTGCGACTGGTGGAGATGAAATCGGGGGCATTAATCGAGTGTGTGTGTCGCGTTGGTGCTCTCCTGGCAACGGATGATCGAAGGATCGTAGATACTTATGCCTTGTTTGGTAAGCGGCTAGGGGTGGCCGGCCAACTGGCAAACGATGCGAGGTCTATCATTAGCTCACGGCCGGGCCAGAGTGACATTGCCAGAAAGAAGAGGACGTTCCCTATCATCTATGGTTTGAAGCAGGATGATGGCCCGGAAGTTGATTTCTTGAAATCAGTAATCACCGGTCCGGGGGAAGTAACGCTGGACATGGAAAGCGAGGCAAGGCGGATACTTATGGCGCTGGGGGCGGTGCACTACACTCTGGTGCGGGCCCAGATGGAAAAGCAAAATGCGCTTGAGGCAATAGAGAGCAGTGGCATTCCAGCTGAGGCCAACGCTAGGCTCCTTTCTTTGATTGGTCTTGACAAACACGATACCGACGTAGGGTGAAAACTTAGCCATGTCTGGGGAAGCCACATCGACTAAATCGATGCGGTTTTCTTTTTGGCGTCCAATACTGCTTGCGGGAGGCGTCGCCAGTCTAGTCGCCACACTTGTCCTGTTCTCGCTGTCGGTCGATAGGCCCTTCGTCGGCGCGTCGATACGACACCAAGAACAGGGTATTTGGGTGGTTGGCGAAACGGACTACGGAGGCTTGGCTCGGGAGGCCGGTATTGCTCCTGGCGATGTTGTCTTGGCCGTCAATGGCCAGAGTATCGAAGAATTTATCGAACAACATGGAAGGATACCTCCAGGAGGGATCCACGAACTTGAAGTAATTGATAATGCTGGTACGGAAAGAGTTGTGTCAGTTGCTGGGGCTGCATCTTCGAGAGAAGGCTTGTACGAGCCTATAGGCTTTCTAATCTTGGGCCTGGTGTTTTGGGTCACAGGCAATATCGTCTACGCTAAACGGCCAGGTCACAAAGCGGTTCTGCCCTTATATCTCCTGGGACTCGCAGTTCCTCTTGCCCTAATGGCGATAATCGCAACGAGTAGATGGAGCACGGGGACGCTAATACTTGAGGCTATCACGTATGTATTGATACCTGGTCTCCTTGTACATTTCTTCCTGCAGTTCCCCCGGGAGAAACGCCTGGTCGCTCTCCACCCATCAATCCTCTACCTTTGCTATGCTCCTGCTATTGTTCCCCTGAGCCTATTCTTTCTCTTTCGGCAGAGTTGGCATCTTTTCGACCCATATGTTAGAGCCCCGCTATTAGGCTATTTCTCACTCGGGCTGGCAATAGCTGCTGTGAGCCTAGCGCATAGCTACGTTACGCGACACTCGCTGCAGGAGCGGCAACAAATCAGGATTCTCCTTGTAGGGATGTTAGTCGGTATTGTGCCCTTTGTGGCTCTCAGCGCTGTGCCTGCTGTCCTAACTGGTGAGCCCTTGGTGGCACCTGGACTCAGCATTATGAGCGCAATTGCTGTCCCCATCACATTGGCTTACATCCTCTTGAAACGCCAGCTGATGGACATTGACTTCTACCTCGGTCGTGCTCTGGTCTACGGTATGCTGGTTGCCTTCGTGGCATGCGGGTACGTGTTGATAGCTCTGGGTTTAAGATTGGCGACCAGTACGCTAGAGCAGGCCTCTCTCATCGCTACAGCTGTAGTGTTTAGCACTTTGGTAGCGATTTTCTTTCACCCCTCTAAAGCAAAGGCGCAGCAGCTAGTCGATCGGTGGCTATTCAGAGAGCGGCTAGCCTATCATCAAGCTTTGACGTCCATAGCGGATACATTGTCCACCTTCAAAGATGCCGATAGCTTGGGCCACTTTGTGACCGAGGTGACCACAAAAACGATGCACATCTCGGGATCTTGCCTACTGCTGCACGATGTCTCCAAGGGCTTGATCATCAAAGCTGCGGCAGGTGAACTGGCTGACCCTAACATCCAAACTGAGATTGTCAGCGAGGGCCGCCGCTTGTTGGAGAAGAAGGGACCGATAGTTGCTGCTCCCGAGGGGTTTGCAACTGCGTTGCTGGTCCATCTCTCAGTGCGAGACAGGGCACTTGGCGCTTTGCTATTGGGCCCGAAGGCCAGTGGAGCCAGCTTCACTGCAGACGAGTTTCAATTTCTTTCTAGCTTTGCAGGCCAGGCGGGATTAGCCATAGAGAACGCCCAGTTGCTGGAGCAAACGAGAGAGCTATCGGTAACCGATGAACTGACGGGGCTCTACAACCGTCGCCACTTCTACGACGTACTCGAGACTGAGATGTCCCGCACCCAGCGCTATGACCGGTCTTTTTCTGTGGTAATGCTAGACCTTGACGGGTTCAAACAATACAATGACAGGTTTGGACACACCAATGGCGATAGCGTCCTGAAATCGCTTGCACGAACCCTCAGGTCATCATTGCGGAGGGCCGATACGGCTTTCCGCTACGGGGGTGACGAGTTCACCATCATCTTGCCAGCAACGGATGCTGAGAGAGCTGAGAGGATTATTGATCGTATCAGATCAAAATGGTTACTAGCGCCCAAAGCGGACCATCTCGTTCTGGAACGTCCTCTTGGCTTGAGTGCCGGGATCGCTGAGTTTCCTGAGAATGCTGAAACCGCGGACGGCCTGGTATTCCTGGCCGACACCGCCCTCTACCATTCCAAGAGAGATGGAGGATGCAAAACTACGCTGGTATCTGCTCTGGGGGCACCTGAGACAGACGTGTTGGACAGGGCAATGGTGGAGCAGGTCTACGCCCTGGCAGCTACGGTAGATGCAAGAGACTCATTTACCTACGGTCACTCAAAGAGGGTCGCCGCCATATCCGAAATGATAGGCAAAGCAATTGGGCTATCAAGAGATAAATTGGCGACCCTGGACGCTGCTTCTCTCCTCCACGATATTGGCAAGGTGGGCGTCTCTGACTCGATCCTGACTAAACCTGGTAAGCCAACAGAGGATGAATGGAAACTCATAAGGAAGCACTCTGCTGAAGGAGCGCGGATAGTTGCCTATGTTACGGGACTGGCACCGCTGGTGCCCGCTATCCGGCACCACCACGAGTGGTATGGGGGGACGGAATACCCGGACGGATTGAAGGGCGAAGATATACCCCTTGGCGCCAGGATCATAAGCATAGGTGACGCCTATGACACTATGACTACGCCGCGTACCTATAGGGATGTAGTGTCTCAGCAAGAGGCCCTTGAGGAGCTCAGGCGATGTTCCGGCACCCAGTTTGACCCTGAGCTTGTTGAGGTGTTCTGCAGGGCCATCGATGAGGCTGCGAAGCAGGACTAGGCACGTTCGGTCATTCTGTGCACTGCTCACGCTGGCTGTCAAATTGGGGGTTGGAGCAGAACGCTGCAGGGCTAAGTCCACCTAAGTGGAGACAACCTCGTTCCTTACTAGAACGAGGCAAAGGACTTATCAAAAGCTCTTCCCTTTTTGCTACCCCATGGTCAACAAAACGCTAGACTGTTAGTTAGACTCTCTTCTGGATTTGTTGAAAATGAAAAGCGGCCCAACCTCCGCCTATCATGACGAGGCAGTGCGAAGATGGCCTTTAGACTCACGGTCAATATTGTCAAGCTGTCGGCAAGCAAAATCTAAGGTTTCAACGTCTATGCTCCCCTTCCTTTGCTCCCTCAGCCTCTGTCCACACTCTTCTGCAACTTGCGCAAGTTGCAACTCATAGGCACAACTTGGCTCATTTCTGATCCTGCCCAATTCTGACATACAGCCAGGCACAACTATAGAAATATAGCCTAGTGCTGCCGCCTGCCTTATCTCCCAAGCTTGATCACCTAAAAGCCCTCTTTCCAGATGTTCAGACAGTGCACACATTACTTTGCGATAGCCATCAGATGCATCCCATTGCACATCTTCAGCCAGTTCTTGTTGCCCCAGGTATCGGTGCGCCTTTCCCCCGGCGAGTGTGATCGTCACCGTCGTGAAGCCGCGTGGCAACTTGCTCAACGATGCACGATTTGCAGAAGTCAATTTCAGGATTTCATCAGGAAAATCTTGCTGATCTACATAGAACGCGTGCCAACAGGTGCCTTCGCATTTCCCTTTCGAATCGGGTAAAACATCGTCAATGCGCTTGTATCCCCTCCTCTTGTATACACCTACAATCTGCACAATGCTGATATCGAAGTCTGCCTTGCTCAGCCTCTCAAATCCTTCAAACTTGGCTCCGATTTGCTTCAAAGGGCTGAAAACCGGGTCTGGGGAAAGAGCTACCAGTTTAGCTCTTTCAAGTAGCTCAGCCGCGCCATAGGCTATTCTAGCCTGAACTTGGAGGCGTTTCCGTTTCGCCACCTCTATTTCAAGGCTGGACCCTGTAAAGGTCTGGTATACGCCCCCTAGAAATGCCCTTCTGTTCCACTCTTGAAGCTCATCTGCAAGGATCAGGAAACAAAGCTCGGGGCACCCGGCGATTTTCATGCGAGAGAGCAGGCCCGGCTCTGCATGGTGCAGGGCTATCGCCAGTAGAGCGTCAAGCGATTGTTTTTTGTGCTCAACCTTTAACGTCCTCCAAGTTAGAAATGCGCCCGCGACATCGTGTTCACTCGTGCTTTCCAACCTTCTGCTAAAATACTCTTTCATTTCCCTGTAATTTGCACAAATGCTTGTGGCAGCGATGCTGGCCATATCATGTACAAATCTATCATTGTCTTCTTTGCTTGTAGACAGCTCTTTGCTTATGTCAACAAGCTGGGTCACGTCGTGGAATAAACAAGTTAGCGCCAAAGACCTAGAACTGACTTTGCCATTCATCGTCTTAGCCAGATAAGAAGCTAGAAGAAAGACCCTGATCATGTGGTCGATGTGATCCCGATAGAACTTCCTTTTCACTTCAGACTTGTTCACCGCCGCCCTCGCTTCCAAATCGGGCATCTTATCAATATATGTTGTAATGGATCTCTGCTTGAACAGCCCTCCCAGTAGCCCCCCTGGGCTGCAACACGCATTGAAAACTCGCCACCCTGAGGACAAGCCTTTACCGAGTATTGGACCCTCTGACCTCTGTCGGTGCAGCAACTCCTCCAGTTGCTCGGACCACAGATTAAATGCTTGTGTCTCCTCGTCGGAAAGCTGAGCACATTCTTGCAGGTCGCGAACTAGCCGCCTGTCGGTTACCAGATCCATGCACTACCCCTGCTCAGATTGTATTTATTATTGGGAACTCCTCTGGATCATTCAGCACATAGAATTCCCGGGACCTACGCCTCGCTGAGGCGATCAAACATTCTGTTAGCCACTTGTAAGGTTCGCGAGACTGGCTATCTGGATTAATCGCTCGAGCGACTCGCAGTCCCGGCACCCGAGCGTGTGCGCGGGCGGCATCTCCTCGTCGCCTATCTCATTGACCCGCTGGAGCAATTCTTCAATGAATTCGTCTGGCTTGATTTCGACGCTCACCGCTTTCGGCTTGAAGCCCAGCATCAGCTGGCCCTCTGAGCGGCTCAGCAGGCTTGGGTTCGAGTCGAAATCCGTGTCCGGCTCCAAGTACACCAGGGTCAGGGTCGATGCCGGGGAGAAGACGGTTCGGTTCCCGATGTAGGCGTACGCGTTCAACTGAACCTCGTATCTGGGGAAAAGCTCGCCTTGGGTGGCTGTGAACCTGGCGGTCTTGTAGTCCACTATGTGGTATGCACCGCCTTCCAGCTGGAAAACATCATCGGGTACTCCCCGGAGCGTGACGCCTGTTTGAGGATTGGTAATGGAGAACTGCCGCCACGAGGGCACTTTCTCCGGTTTGACCACCTCGCCAACTTGTGGAAACCAGTCAGGCAGTTTCTGCTCTCTATCCCAGTACCTGTGCACAACATTCTTGATATATGCGTCGATGGAGCTGAATATGCCGGGCATAGGTATTTGGAAAGGTAGCCTGTCGCACTTAAGCTTTATCCAGAAGCATCTAGGGCAGAAATCGGGGAAGGCAAGATCCCCGAGCGTTCCAGCTGAGATGGTCAAGGGCATTTTCCTCCCCCTTTGAACCCTTTCAGCCTACTCCGTCAATATTGATTCGCTTGTTCTTGCACGAGGTTAACTGAGCAGTCGCAATATATCATATTGCGTATCATGATTTCAATAGCAAGGCTCGCTGGGCAGTCCTATTTGGACCAGATATTCAGATCACCTGAAAAAATGTTATTGCGCTAACAGCGATTCACACTCCTCTCTTTGACATACTGCTTTTCAATGACTGCACTCAATCGCAGATAATATGGATTCTGCCCTTAGTCATATCCAGAATTCTGTAAATACGTATCTAAATGAGCAAGATTGTAAAACAACTGGGTATGATGTTACTATCTCATATATGGATAGCCTATTTGATGGCCGAGATAGATGGAGGCCATTCTTAAGATTGAGTTGCTCGAGGATAGGTATTGGATATCAGGCAATCAATTTCATCTCTTCTCAAGAATACCCTTAGAGACGCGGGTCTTACTGATGGGGCCACATATGAAGAGGGCGACCTGAGGCCTGTTCTACTTAGCTTCTTGGGGGTTCTTGAGTCTCTGACCTCTGACGTTTGCAGGCCCTATAACTCTTTCGGGCTACTTTGTGCACTCCAGCACCGTATTCCATTTGGAATCTCAACCCCTCGAAAGGGATTTGAACCTGATGCACAAATACTCTTTAATGATGCTGCCGCCTTGGCCTTTCGATTTTCCTCGTCAACCGAGGATGCCAAGGTGAAATTTACACCTGCTGACTACGACAAAGTCGCCGCAACTGACGATCTATCTTGGTTAAATGACTTCCCCTGGGCTGTTGAGAACATATACGCCCTTGTTGGTGCAATTAACTATGTAGTCAAGAGTCTTCGAAATCTTGGCAAAGGTGCTATGGGGATACCCAATTTTAAATCAGATGATATTTCTACAATACTGACAGTTAAAATGCCGTCACAATTAAGACAAAAGGTACGCAAGTATGATGAACGCGTAATTCAAAATGCAGATGTTCTTATGCTCTACGGCCTGCCTGGAGCTGTTTCTGAAGCTAGGGGACCGCTATGCTATGTTGTCATACACCCCAATTGGTCTGAATTTCGCAAAGGGAATACAAGTCCACCTCCGAAAGCACAGTTGTTAAACATGCAAGGGCTTTATGCGGCTACTACCCTGCATGATCAGGAAGTTAAGCGAATATTTGGGTCACGAGTCTATGTTGAAGATTTGTTCGCCTTTCTAGCCACACTCTTTGAACCCTTGATTGAGAAGGTTCACCAAGCAGAACGCTTTGCTGGGCAAGGATACACTTTTTCTCAAGAAGAAGACCTCATTAAGTACATTGTACGTAGAGCGCCTGATGTCTATGCTCATTGCTATGAGCAACTGTTTCAGCATTGCTATCCTGGAATCATTCTTGAATGCTTCACACACGAATACTGGCAGGAGGTCGCGCCCAAATTGCTTGATTTCATTTCGCATGATTTTGAATCTAGACATTCTATCGATTGCCAATTATTTCGTCCTAAGCGATTTGCCTATAGATGTGATTGTGGGGCAATTTTCCTACATTTGGGATCCGTCACTCATTTCTTTGCCCATCTATGGGACGGCTTCGAACCAACGGGCGACTTCCATAGCATAAAGGGTCCTATATTTGAAGAACTTCTCCTCAATTTACTCGAATCAATTGAGGGATTCACCCGTATTTGGGATACGGGTCGAAAACTAAAGTTCCCTGTGGAAGGCAAGATTGGTACGGATATTGACGTGTTTATTCGCAGAAAAGAACTGGCCTTCCTAATCAGTTGCAAATCTTACAGTATAAATCGCAAATACGAACTCGGTGATGGCCAGGCCTGCTGGGATAGGTCAGAAACGGCAAAATCATGGTTTCGATTTGCTTATGAGTCGGTCAAGGTTATTGCTGCCCACCACCAAGAATTACATATACCTCCTGAAATTGAAGGTATATGCCCCCTTGTTTGTACTGGCTGGCCTGAGTATTTGCATGAACCATCTGAGCAGTATTATATGGAAGATGGGACACCTAGAATAGCAACAATAGATGAAATCCGGCATTTTTTCGAAAGCATGGATGATATTAAGGCGAATAACTTACTGCATGACGCTTATACGGTTCTTATAAATTCCCCTTAAAAGTTGGCTAGGAATGATCATTCCTGTGTACGTAGTCAGCAAAGGTATGACAATATGGCCCTATAATTAATGGGTATTTAATAGGCCATTGCCTTGCTCCCTAGCAGTTCCATTGTAATCCCTTCTTGCATGTAATGTCCTTTTTGCTTGCTTTTTTCAGACGATACTTTATTTCCCTGGGGAGCGGGAGCAAGCCCCTAGGTGCCTATCAACTTTTGTTACAAATGTATTCCTTTTCTCATGATGATCTACAGCCTCAGCAATTGCTGGCTAGAAACCAATCCCGTTTTTATTGAATATAGCAACTAGAAAAGATAGAATAAACTGTGATGAGGAGGAAAGTGTTAAGTAGTCATTATATAAATAGACTGATTACCGGAGGAGAGTTCACTAAATTTGACCTCAAGGCTGAGCTGTGTTGCAAAACCAAGTCAGAGAAAGCGGAGCTAGTCAGGCACATAATCGCAATCGCAAACTCGCCCGGCAGAGTAGGACACCTTCTATTCGGTATCTATGACAATAGACAGCCATCGGGTGCATTAGATACGAGTATATCAGAAGAACAAATTCAGAAGATAGTAAAAGAATATGCTGAACCCTATATTGAAACCTCATACGAGATAGCAACATTTATGGGCTTGAGTATCGGACTTCTAACCATTATTAGAGAAGCCAAGAAATTGCCGTATAGATTTAGAAAGACTGTCGGGGGTGACAAGGAGGTCATAAACAAGGACGACATCTTTTATCGACATGGCAGACATTCTGAGAAAGCCAGCTATCATGAGATAGAAGAATTGATCTTAGAAGGTACTGAGGCACGCCATAAAACGATATCAGCAGTACGAACTCGGTTTGACGATAAATATGCAACGCTGAACGTAGCGAATAGGAAATTCGAGATGTTGACAGACTTAATAGAGACCTTGTTTGATAACTTGGGGTTTACTGAAAGGCTATGGAACCTGGAAAAGAGAATCCGCCCAGCGATGTCCTACCAAGTGTATCCTCAGCTACGCGAGGGCTACAAGTTTGATGTCGAAATTGCAGATAAGATTGTAGGTATGCATCACTACTTATTTATGTTTTATGTCCACCCCTTTGACATAGAGCGATATCACCATCTTGAGTTCCATAGATATGCCTTTGAAATGGTTCCAAAGGGCACAAGGGTTGCGGGCAGCTGGAAGAGATTTGTTATCATACTTACCTATGGTAAGACCACCAAAGTGACCTTCAAACGATTCATTGAGCCTGCCACCACGAACATCTTGGTAAAAACATCCTTTGGATTTTACTGTGGTCCGAGTGAGCTTACCCGCCGTACTTTGTATACTTGGGAACCCAGATTATATTTGACCAATATCGTATCGAAAGAGTGCATGGAAGTGAGATTGCAAGAGGCACTAAGATGGATTGAAGAGAATCCAGACCTCGCAGAACCAGCAATCAAGATAACTCCTCCATTTAAAAGGCTTCCTGCCACTGAAGTTGTAATTATTTGACCGTCTAAAGAATGAGTAACTACTCCCACAAGACAATGAAATTGTATTCTGTAAAGATTCGGTAGCCCTGCTTGTCGGTTACCTCAGGCTGTTGTATTTTTTAGCTCTGTCTCACACTGTCTCACTACTGAATCTAGCTTCCTTTAGACCATCACCATACCCTCTCTTGGAAGTGCTCCTGAAGTGACCCAGACATGAGGCGAAATACCCAATATTTGCAACATGGAGCACCCCGGCTCGAAGCTTCAGGCCTGTGCGACCCACAGCTTCCCCTAGCGTCCCTGGGCAGCCCCGGGCGCCGCTTACGAACGGCGCGAAACGCGCCACAATTGAGGCAGAATGCTGAGCGAAAGGGGGCCACAGAGATGGGGGAGAAGCAATATGTGGTGTCGGCCAGGGTGAGCGAGGGCGGGCTTCACAGGCTCAATGAGCTCAAGAGGGAGGTCGGAAAGGGCTGGGACGGCCTTCTGCTGGAGGCCGTTTCTGCGCACTACGGCATTGACATCGCCGAGCTGGCGTTGCCGAAGCCAGAGGGGAAGGCAGAGGGTTCCGAGGTGGGCAAAACAAGAAAGGGAGAGGGCTGATACGCCCCCTCCCCCGAAAGAAAACTTCAGACCTGCAACCCTGCGCGGGGATGGCTTTTTGGTAGCGGGAGTTGGATTCGAACCAACGACCTTCGGGTTATGGGTCCGATGAGTCAATGTTGTCATACCCCACAGTCACGTCAAGAAGTGCAGCAAAACAAGGCTCAAGGAGTGAGCACGTAACTCGCGTAAGGAAAGGAGGCGAGAGGCGCCAGGCCAGATTCGATCGGGCCCACTAGCCTTGGCAAAAAGTAGACGGTCCTGGTAAAACTGAGGTCATCATCGTCCTCAAATCCAACAATTAGCCATTTTGTTCAATAAGGCATAGCCTAGCGCACCCCATAACATGGAGTATCCAAAAAGAAGAACTTTTTAATAAGTCTCCTACCTCGTTCTAGTAAGGAACGAGTTCGTCTCCAAGCAGGTGGACGTAGCCCCGCACTTTTGCGCTTTGCAGCTTGACAGTCAGCGAGCAGGGGTTTAGCATACTGACACTAGTTGATATGAGAAATCCCGGTTCAAATTGAGCAAGAGTTTGACACTCTTGACACAGGGGGATATCATACTAGCGCGTATATGCAATGAGGCACTAAGGAGAGAAGGAGGCGGTGGATGAAGAGATGGTTTTCTTTAGCAGCAGTTGTGCTCTTGAGCCTAGCGCTCGTCATCGGTGTCGCTTGTGGCGGTGGAGAAGAGGAGGAAGAAGGGGTAACGGAGTTGAAGTACGGCATCGGAACGCCGCTGACCGGTGCTTATGGAGCCGCCATTGGCCTCCCGGGAAAATACGCATTCAACATGGCCGCTGAGAAGATCGGGGAGTTCACTGTAGCCGGAGAACAATACCGCTGGAAGCTCATCCTTGAAGATAATCTTGCGAGTGTCGCCGGCGGGTTAGCTTCGGCTCAGAAGTTCATCTATGAGCATGATGTGGATTTCATGCACCAGACTTTTAAGGATCCAGCGATGGGCGCCCTGCCTATATGCGAAGAATTGGGGATGCTACTCGGCGTCTCAGGTGCTGATTACAGTGACTTCGGCCCGGATAAGCCCCACTTCTTTCAGACCTCCGCCACATTGTCGCTCCACGCTCCAGCCTTCTTTGACTGGTTGACTAAAGAGCACCACGAGGTGAAGCGGGTCGCCTTCACTGCCCCCGATAGCCTAACTGGGTACGTGGTCGGTGCCGCCGTTGTTGCCTCCGCCGAGCACTTTGGTCTTGAAGTTGTGGCCGAGGAGTACACCCCTACCGCTATGTTGGAACTGATGCCGATAGCAAACAAGATCATGGGCAGGGACCCTGACCTGTATGTGGGTGGTGCTGACATATACGATATGATGGTGGCAATGGGCTATGAAGGGCTGGCTGCCAGTTATTTCTGGACCGAGGCAGACCCCGAAAAAGTAGGCTGGGATGTCTGCGAGGGTTATCTACTCTTTGTCCCGCACCCGGTTGGAGACGTATGGCCTGAAGTGCCAGCCTTACGTGAGGAGTACGAGGATCGATATGGTATAGAGTTCGGGCTAAGTGCATTCGGGTCCTTTAATCTACTCTATGTGATGACCGATGTCTTGAGGCAAGCCGGAACCGTGGATGATATCGACAGAATTAGAGAGATCATGGAGACTGGAGCCTTCGACAGCCTGGCTGGCCCCATCGCGTATGGCCTGGAGGAGCTTAATGGGGTTGGGCATGTCGGACTATATCCAACCCCGATCGTCAAAGTGGTCGGGGAGAAGGAGTATCAGCTACTAGCTATGTACACCCCGGAGGAGACAGAGGCGATAATGGTGGAGGTGTTTGGGGAATGAGGCTGATCGACCCATTGGAGCACGGTGATAGCATATTATTGCCTACATAAAATGAGGCACCAGAGAGGCGAAAATGGCGATAACAGAGTGGGACGATTATTTGATTCATCAGATTCCGGATACTATTGATGCAGTGGAAAGTCCAACTGGATGGGACAGCGATGCTGGGGTTTGCGCTGCTGATCAGGGAGTAGCTAATAGAGACAGCCTTGACAATTACCAAACTTCGTGCTAGGCTTCACATACGGCGCACGAGTTCCTATGGGGGTCTCGTGCGGATTTTTTCAGTGTAGTCCTATCTGATCGTTCCCTCTTCGAGGGACCCTCGTGCCGGGTCTTTGACCCGCCTCGATTGATGACCAAAGATGTTCGCTGGCCTGAGTGCCGGGAAAGGAATGGCTAAGCCGATGAAAAAGATTGCAATACTTATGGCGATAGTGCTGATTTCAGTATTCGCCTCAGCGGTCTCTGCTGATGCTCAAACAGCAGGCCGTGGCAGTATTGACAATCCACACCCAGGAGGCAGTTCGACAATAGTTGCAACCTGTGGCGAGGGCTTCCTTGAAGACAGGGAAGAGATGAGAGTCCTACACGTCAAAGGAACGCCCTACGAGATGGGGTACCAGCACGGCTTTTTGCTTGCCGACGACATACTAGAAGACTGTAGCATAGTAATGATATTAGTTGCTTTACAGCTGTGTGGTACAATAGACGTTTCAGCCGCTTTGGACTGTCTGCTGCTCGATGCACAAGCAGTGGAGCCATACATTCCAGCTGAATATATGGAAGAGCTGCAGGGGATCGCCGACGGACTGGCAGCTGCGGGGTCGCCCCTGACCTACGAAGACATTCTGATATGGAACACATTCGCCGATGTTGTGCTTTACAAATGCAGCACTTTTTCGGCCTGGGGTGATGCAACGACCGACGGCAAGCTGGTTTTGGGCAGGAATACCGACAGCTACGTTATACCGGAGATCCAGCAGAAGCCCACTGTATTGGTGGCGCAGCCGGACAGTGGATATGCCTTCATTCATCCCCTTGTTACCACCGGCTATGGGAGACCGGGCTCAATCGGAGGCACCGTGGGAATGAACGAAGCCGGGATAGTCGTCGCATTTCATACCAGTCGTTCGGAGAACGAATCCATGCTGGGTACCCCGTCAGCAATGATCGTAAGGGATATCTTGCAATACGCGGGCAGTATCAATGAAACCGTGACCATACTGAGCGACTCCCCTAGATGTGTTGGCCTAAACTACCACGTAGCCGATGGCCAAGCCGGTGAAGCAGCGGTGATAGAGACTTCAGCCACGGAGATAGAGGTCCGCTACAGCGAACCGGGCAGCGATGTGCTCTGGACTACAAACCACTATAACTGCTATCCAGGTTGGCAGGGCTATCTTGGGTACAATATGGTGCCTGGGCAGGCCCCGGTGTACGGTCTGGCAGACATAAGCACAGTGGAAGCATGGCAGGCCAGCCTCTCAACTTCCGCACCAGGTACCTTCCAGCGTTATCAGAGGTATGAGCAATTGCTTAGCGAAAACTACGGGGCGATAACCATCGATACCGCGATCGATATTGTGAGCGACCGCTATGACATGGTCGAGGGCAGGGAGCTAGGTTGGACCGAATATGGGGATGGGTATCCCATTTGTACCTTGGGGCCAGTCTTATACACCTTCCCCGATGTCCCTTATTACAAGAGCGGCGAAACAGGGTCGCTCACAATGCAGAGGTCTACACCCCTAAGCCTGGCAGCAGTTCCGGCTGATGGGGTCATTCGGATAGCACTGGGTGGAATTCCAGCATGCGCCGGACCATACGTATATTTCGACCTGTCGGAAGAACTTGCTGATGGTGATGGAGATGGTGTCGTAGATGCTATTGATAATTGTCCAGCTGTTCCCAATCCTGGGCAAGAAGATCAGGACGGTGACGGTGTAGGAGATGTCTGCGATAACTGCCCAGCCGTCCCCAATCCTGGCCAAGCAGACGAGGACGCTGACGATGTAGGTGATGCCTGTGACTGTGATGCCGATGGACTCTGCACTGCACGAGCCTTATGCCACGGACAAGGAACACCCGACCCCGACTGCCCCATCGGCCCCGTCGGCGGGACCATAGTCCCCACAGACAAGCTCGGACTGGTAGCGCCCTGGATGTTAGCGGCAGCACTGATAGTGGCTGCTGGTGTGTCGCTGGCTATCTGGAACAGAAAACGGGCATAAGGACGAAGCATATCCCTGAGCAGGTCGAGCTTTATCTGGGATGCGATTCTCAAATGCCCTGCCTCACTTTGGTATGACCGTGCCTCACTATTATCTGTAGATCTCAGGGGGTGCCAAGGTGTCAGTTCAATTGGATCTGTCAAGACAACTAATACTTGGTGAGGTGCTGGCTAGATGGGCGAGGAAAACCCCCGACAGGGAAGCTCTCGTCTTTAAGGACAAGCGCTACACCTATAGCCAGTTCAACGAGCGGGTCAACCGCCTGGCCAACGGCCTGATGGGGCTGGGGATTGAGAAGGGTGACAAGGTGGCTGTCCTTTTCATGAACTGCATGGAGATCGTGGAATGCTACTTTGCCCTGGCCAAGATCGGGGGCGTGGTGGTCCCCAACAACTTCCGTTTGACCGGCAGGGAGCTTAGTTATCAGATTGACCAATCTGACTCCAAGGCGCTGATTTTTGGCGAAATGTTTCAGGAGGTGGTCAACTCCATCCGACCGCAGCTGCCTAAGGTTAAGCTCTACATCTGCGTTAGCGAAGGGGGCGTTGAAGGCACCATCGACTACGAGAAAGTGGTGCAAGAAGGCTCCCCTGAGGAACCCCTTGTGCCTGTGGAGGACGACGATCCCGCTTTCATCATGTATACCGCAGGCACGACTGGAAGGCCAAAGGGGGCGGTACTTACCCACAAGAACCAACTGATGCTAGCTGTCAACACAAGCATCGAAGGGGGGGTGGGCCAGCCAGGGAAACAGCTTCTTGTCTTTCCCATATTCCACCAGGCAGCAACCGGGGCTTTGATAATAGGCGTCTTCCTTGGCGCAACCGCTGTCATCCTCGACATACCTACGCTTGAGAACATCATGACTGCCATCCAGGAGGAGAAGATACAGGCAGTCGGTCTCGTTCCTGCCCTCTGGAACTGGATCGTCAACCATCCCAATTTCAAGGACTACGACCTCTCTTCTCTGGAGCAAGGGGCCACCGGAGCTGCCCCTATGCCGCTGGAGCTTAAAAGGAAGATCGTTGAACTATTCCCCAATATACGTCTTTCTGAAGCCTTCGGAATGACTGAGACCAGTGCAAGCGCCGT
The DNA here is from genome assembly GCA_030616195.1 of Chloroflexota bacterium. Next base: position 27,843 of record JAUWXW010000002.1, read on the forward strand.
ATCTGCCAAACATGAGGATATACTGACAAAACAAGGAACAGTGGGGAGGCCGATGATCAATGTGGAGGCCCGGGTGGTGGATGACTATGACAACGATGTTCCCATCGGAGAGGTGGGTGAGATAGTGTACCGTGGGCCCACTGTCATGAAGGAGTACTACAACGACCCAGAAGCCACGGCCGAAGCCTTCAGGGGAGGCTGGTTCCACAGCGGAGACTTGGTGCGCCAGGACGAGGATGGGTATATCTACGTAGTGGATCGCAAGAAGGACATGATCATCAGCGGCGGTGAGAACATTTATCCGGCGGAGATAGAAGAGGTGCTCTACACCCATCCGAAGATCCTGGAGTCAGCGGTCATCGGCGTCCCCGACCCCGATTGGGGTGAGAGCGTCAAGGCGATAGTGGTGCCTAAGCAGGGGGAGACGCTGACAGAAGAGGACATCATCGAGCACTGCAAGAAGAACCTCGCCAGCTACAAGAAGCCAAAGTCAGTGGATTTCGTCGATGTGCTGCCAAGGAACCCTCAGGGCAAAGTATTGAAATTCGTGCTCCGAGAAAAGTATAAGAAATAGGTCCCAAGGTGGTATATGAAGCAGCGTCGGGGTTTTGTCCCCGGCGCTTCGTTTTAGCAGCCTTACAGATTCGGGCCAGTACGGCGTGCTATCCGCCCCTCCATCTTCGTCTGCAGCCTGTGCAGTTCCTGGTCCTTGGCAGTGATTATAACCTCTGTAAATGTGCGCCCCTTCCGCTTCGGTACTCTCGTCACCAAGTCCTCTCTTTCCGTTCGAGTGAGCAATCCACCCATGGTTTGACTTTCCGGAAGACCACACGGGATATATCGGAAGGGGTCAATGGGCTGGGGTGGGTGCTAGCAACCCATAGGACTTCATTCTTTTGAGGCGTCAAGCCGAACTTGGCGAGCAAATGCCCTTCTGACCTGCCCATCGCATGCCAGGTTTGGTGAATCAGCACCCAAGCTTCCAAAGCGTCATCGCGAAACTGATAATCGTACACTTAACACCCCATTCTAGTTACTCAGCAAAAGCATGTTAGAAAAGCGACTACAAAACAACTGCTTTGTAGGGGCGTGAGGCTAAGCATGGCAGTGAACAAAGGCTAGGGATATGCTAGTTTACTTCGCTACTAGCCAGTGACGCGTTGAACAATTGGCCGATATGTGTCCTTCGTACCCCGACCGCTCGTTGGCGAATCATCCTACAGCGTGGTTGCGCTACGTGGCCTGGCTTCAGGTTGACAAGGGAGGCAAAAAGGGTTTATCTCGGCAGCCCCAGCCCCCTCGTGGCAATGATGAGACGCATGATCTCAGACGTGCCGGCGGCGATGGTCATGCCCACGGAAGACAGATATGCGTGCTCAATCCTCCCGTTTAGCGGTGCCCACTTGGAGCCTATCTCCAGCTGCCCGTAAAGTCCCATGATCTGGGTTCCGACATGGGCAAATCTCTGTAGCGCTTCAGAGGCGAAAAGCTTTATCATCGAGGCCTCATAGTTGGGAATAAGCCCTTGGGCCTGCATCCAGACAAGCCGGTAGGCCAGCATCCGGCCAACCTCGCATTCGATAGCAAGCTCTGCCAGCTTGTGCCGAATGAGAGGGTTCTTGGCCAGGGGTTCCCCGTTGCTCTTCGTCTCCTTGGTAAACTGTATCAGGTCATCTACGGTTCTTCGCACGCCGGCCATCATGACAACGCCGGCAGTCCGCTCAAAGTCCAGAGAAACCATTATATGATACCAGCCCCTGTTCTCCTCCCCGACAAGGTTGCTTTTGGGAACATGCACATCATCGTAGAAGACCTCATTAAGGTCATGCGTACCAGACATGGTTATCAAGGGGCGGATAGTGATGCCCGGAGTCTGCAGGTCTACCATCAGGAGGCTGATACCTTTATGTTTTGGCTCCTGAGGCCCGGTTCTCACCAGCAACCATTGCCAGTAGTCATTGATGTAGCCGCCACTGGTCCACAGCTTTTGCCCGTTAATAATGTATTCGTCGCCGTGAGCCACAGCGCGACAGTGTATATTAGCCATGTCGGAGCCCGCCTCCGGTTCACTATAG
>JAUWXW010000211.1 GCA_030616195.1 Chloroflexota bacterium
GGGAGGGGGCAGTGAGAAGCTCAAGGATACTGGCTATGGCGGCCTGCCAGAGTTGTGTCTGGTGTGAGCTGGGGGCACGAAGCTCCGGATTAGTGTGGGCAACACCACCCCGCCCGGACTGTTTGCGATGATGGCCACCAAGTACTTTGCCAAATATGGCCTCAGTCCGCAGGAGGGCAAGGAAGCCCTGGCCAAGATCTCCGTGAAAAGTCACCACAATGGGGCAATGTGTGAGAAAGCCCACTTGAGACGGGAGATCACCGTGGAACAGGCGGTGAACGCTCCCATAATCGCCTGGCCGCTGGGACTTTTTGACTGCTGTGGAGTGAGCGACGGTTCCGCGGCGGCCATTGTAACCCGTGCCGACCTGGCAAAGAGATTCAGGCCCGATCCCGTATTCATCAAGGCTGCGCAGATTGCTGCAAGCTCAGGGGAAGAGTTGATGTACACTGACTATGATTACGCCCACGTTGAGTCAACCTGCCGCGCCGCGCCCCGCGCCTACAAGGAAGCGGGCATAACGAACCCGCGTGAGGAGATCAGCATGATGGAGGTCCATGACTGTTTCTCCATCACCGAGCTTGTTACCTACGAGGACCTGGGAATATCACCCAGAGGAAGGGCCAAGGAAGACATTGACTCTGGGCTCTTCGAGTTGGGTGGGCAGATTCCCTGTCAGCCGGATGGCGGCTTGAAGTGCTTTGGGCATCCCATAGGTGCCTCCGGGCTGCGAATGATGTACGAGATGTACAAGCAACTCCAGGGCAAGGCTGGACCCAGGCAAGTGAAGAATCCGAAGTTCGGACTCACGCACAATCTCGGCGGTGTTCCTCCCAGGAATGTCGTCAGCATCAACATAGTTGGGCGCTAGGCGAAGCGTAGAAGAGGGATAGCAACCCAACACCGATTCCCGCGGGACTTTTTGAGCTTACGAGTCGAGGAAAGGAGGGCGTAGCTGCCTTCTCAGGGATCCTGTTTCAACGCGGAGTAGGCCCCAACGACTTGGGCTTTCAGCAGCTTTATCAATGCCATGGCCCCTCTCGGAGGTGGTGAAGACACATTCGACAAGCGGGGAGGTGACATGTCCAGAAGAGACAAAGTAATCAACCAGAACAAAGTAGGAAAGCTGACCGAGATCGACAAGATGATCAAGGACGGAGATAAACTGGCCATCGGTGGTGCCTGGTTGAGCAGTCATCCCATGGCGATTATTCGCCAGATTATTCGCTCTGGAATAAAGAACCTGTACGCTATGACCATTTTGGGAAGCGTAGATGTTGACCTGATGGTAGGGGCCGGCTGCCTAGACAGCTTGATGTTCTCCTTTGTGAGCATGGAGGCCTACGGACTGCCGCCCAATTTCCGCCGGGCCGTGGAGAAGGACGGGCTCAAGTACGATGAGATCACCGGCCTGGCCATAATCCTGGGCTTCGAGGCAGCAGGAAGGGGCATCCCCTTCATTCCCTATCGCGGCCCCTTTGGCTCCGACTGCGTAAAGCAGAGGCCGGAATTCTATAAGACTGTGACCTGTCCCTTCACCGGCGAGGAGATGGTAGCGGTGCCCGCCCTCAAGCCGGATGTGGCCATAATCCATGCCGAGCGAGCTGATCCTGCCGGCAATATCCAGATTGAGGGGACCGGTGGATCCGATCTGGAGCTGGCCAAGGCAGCGGAAAGGGTCATCGTGTCGGTAGAGGAGATAGTTCCGACCGAAGTATTGAGACAGAACCCTTACAAGACCAAGATACCGAGATTCTACGTGGATATGGTCATCGAACAACCCTTTGGGGCTCATCCCACCTCTTCGATACCCAGCTATGTGGGCGATCCGTGGCACATGATGAAATACATGGAAATGGCCGCCACAGCGGAGGGCTTCAAAGAGTACCTAGACCAGTATGTGATGAAATCCGAGGATAAGTACTTGGAAGCTGTAGGTGGCCTGAAGCAGATGGACTTATTGCAGAAGCTGGCACGGGAGGTGAAGTTACTATGAGCAAGTATGCTGAGGACTATTCCACAGCCGAACTGGTATGTGTGGCCGTGGCGAGGGAAGTCGAGGACGGGGACGTCCTGATCCTGGGTTCCTTTACTCCGCTCGCCTTCGTGAGCTACATCCTGGCCAAGCTAACACATGCTCCTAATATCATGTATATGGCTTACTCGTCAGTTGACGCCAGGCCCTTCCAACTGACCTTCGGCAGCTATGAAGCGGCGGCCACGGCTGGTGGGGTTGCTCGCTGGAACATGACGGAATGCATAAACTCCCTTTACCTGGGAATAGGCGTAGACGTTGAGCCCATCTCCAGCATTCAAGCCGACCAATACGGCAATATCAATATCTCGGTTGTTGGTGATTACGAGAAACCCCTTCTGCGTGGGCCTGGAGGGGCAGGAGCACCCGAGGTGGTCAAGATGCACCGCAAGATGCTAGGGTACTTCCCCAATCATAACAAGAGAACCTTGGTCCCCAAGGTTGACTTCATAACCGGCACCAGGTGGAAGATCAGCAACCAGGAGCGAATAAAGGCGGGGCTCAGGCCTGGCCCCATAAGATTCATTACCAACCTCTGCATCCTCCAGAAGGAAGAGGAAGATAGGCCTTTCAAGATAGTCTCCGTACACCCCGGTGTAACGGTGGAGGACGTGGTCAACAACACCGGTTTTGAACTGGAGGTCCCCAAGGATGTGCCGGAGACCGAAAAGCCAACCAAAGAGCAAATCCGAATTCTCAGGGAAGAGGTTGACCCCTACGGTATGGTAGCCTTCGACTTCATAGCGGGCAAGGAAAGGCCTGCCTATCTCAGGCAGATTCTGGACCGAGAGATCCAAGCTCTAGGATATTGAAGCCTCCAACAGGGGCCGTCTTCAGTACATAGCAAGGAGAGCACATGCAGTACGAGACAATAAAGCTGGAAATAGAAGATAGAGTGGCCACCATCACGTTCGACCGGATGGAGAAGAAGAACGCTGCAAATCACCAGGTGTTCAGGGACCTTGAGGCGGCCCTGACCCTTTGCGAGGAGGATGAGGACGTAAGGGTGGTGATCCTGACCGGTCAGGAGGACGTTTTCTCTGCCGGGGCTGATGTAACCGGTTTCGATTTTCGGAAGGTCAGCCAGGGCATGTATTTCATGCAGTTGGTGGTCAAGGTGTTCGAGCATTTTGAATACATACCGAAACCCGTGATCATGGCGGTCAATGGGGTTGCCTATGGGTTTGGGACAGGGATCACCCTGACCGGTGATATCGTCATTGCATCGGACAAGGCAAAGTTCAGCATCAGGGAGATCAATCATGGAGCGGTCCCCATTGAAACGCTGACCCGCGGCATGGAGGTAATGGGCAAACACAACATTTCCTACATGTCCCTCATGGCGAACGATATAGACGCCTATGAGGCCCATCGCCTCGGCCTTGTGAATACAGTTGTCCCGCACGACCAATTGAAGGCAGAGGTCAAGAGGGTAGCCGACCAGTTGAAAGAAAGCGCCCCCTTTGCCATTGCTGCCATAAAGAGAACCTTGAATCTCAAATGCCACGAGCACTGGGACTATGCTCTGGGAATTATGCCGGCCGTGTTCGCCACGGAGGACATGGCTGAAGCCAGGAAGGCATTCGTGGAGAAGCGGAAGCCCAAGTTCACAGGCAAATAGAAACAGGCAAATATGTCGAGGCGTGAAGGAATCATTTCCTTCATTTGGGTCAACAGAGGGAAGGGATTCCCTCCGGCGTCAAGTAGGGGCTCGCTTTGGAGAACCCAGATTAGCAATTCGGGACGGGAACCTGACACCCGAAGC
>JAUWXW010000017.1 GCA_030616195.1 Chloroflexota bacterium
CCCAGTTGTTGAAGCTGTAGTCATTTCTCTACTTGACACAAACCGGGCCGCAGCAATTCAACACACCTTTGACTGTGATATATTCACCCCCAGGCCTAAAAGACTTAGCGTCGTCGGTGCGGCACAGTATTGCTGCGAATGCCCCATCGTTCACTCCACAGCAGTCAAGAAGGCCCAGGGGCCAGGCTATTATTGGGGCGTTCAGTACCTCTTCTACAGTTATCTGTCGCCGCATCCAGGCTCTTGGATTTCGAGACCCATTGTAATGGCTTTTCACCGATATCTTGGCCAGGAGTCTTTTGCCTTCCTCCGGACTCAGGCCATACTCGGAGAAGTATCTGGTGGCGGCCAGTGCATAACGACCTACTCCACCGCCAATTTCCGGGGCTGCCCCATAGACAGGATGCCACTTGCCGGGGAAGCCTTGGCCGATCCCCCCAAAGCCGACATCCTTCATCTTGTCCCAGCCTACTGCCAGTACAAGGTCATAGACCTTGGAGGCTATCGCCAGGACTGCTCCTCTAATTATGTCTGCACCAGTGCCACAGGCGTTTTCCACCCGGGTGACTGGTATGAATTGCAACTGCAGGGCACTTGACAGAATGATCCCCGTCATGGCTGTACCAGGAATGGTGTGTCCCACCCAGGCAGCCTGAATATCCTTTGCCTCTACTCCAGCGTCATCGAAGGCTTCAGAGGCAGCATCTACAATCAAGTCAATGGGATCCTTGTCCCAAAGCTCACCGAACGGGGTGCAGCCCATACCGACTATGGCTACTTTGTCTTTTAAGCTTTCCATTCCTCTCTCCTTAGCACCTTATTGGCCGAACCCGCCAAAAAAATGGTTATGGAAGCCTGAGTCTTCAAGCTGTTTCCTGAATGCCACCTCCACCTTTCATTCCCACTTCGACCTTCGGAGTATCCAGGTCTGCCGTCACACTGCAGAACTACCTCTTTGGGTTCAAAGGCCAGTACGATCCTCATCGCCCCTTACCGCTTCAGGGTTAACCACGGAGTTGACAGGCACAGGGGGCGCAGCATAAGAGTGATTTTCTCATGCTGCTACGTTCAGTGCAAGTCCCAAAGCCGTCATTAAGACGGAGATATGGGCCATTTTTGTGGCCCTCAAGGGGCACTCTGGGTTCGACGTCACCAAAAGCAGGCCACTTTGGCCCGCGAAACGGTTGACGCTCGAGAGACCACACCTGTTCCCCCGGGGCTTGCTATTTGGTCGACGGCGAGGAGACTGGACGAGGTACTGCCGCCGGGGGTGGTGGAAAATCAAAATGTCGCCAACTGTTTTTGATTTAGCTACGGATTAAGAGCAGGGGTGGCAGGACTCGAACCCACGACCGGCGGTTTTGGAGACCGCTGCTCTACCTAACTGAGCTACACCCCTGCATTTACTTCTGGTACCCCTGGTGCGACTCGAACGCACGACACGCGGTTTAGGAAACCGCTGCTCTATCCTCTGAGCTACAGGGGCATGTGGAGATAGGGGGATTCGAACCCCCGACCTCTGCGATGCGAACGCAGCGCTCTCCCTATTGAGCTATATCCCCAACTCCTGGCCAAGCCAGTGAGAACCCTCCCTCTTCAGCAGTTTGATTGTAATGGCTCTTCGCTTTCCCTGTCAAGGGAAGCTAGCTTACTTGACAACGAAGCTGGCAGCCCAGTAGAATTTACAGAAGACCCGATTTGGAGGGAGAGAATTTACGCGCTTATTGAAACCGGAGGCAAGCAATATAAAGTAGCTCCAGGACAGGTCATCCAGGTGGAGAGACTGCCGGTAAAAGAAGGCAGCCAGGTCAAGCTGGATAAAGTCCTTCTTGTTGCCGACGAGGACAAGGTACGGGTAGGCACACCGCTGGTCAAGGGGGCAAAGGTGGTAGCTGAAGCTCTGGGAGAGGAGAAGGGCGACAAGGTGATTGTATTTAAGTATAAGTCCAAAGTGAGGTACCGCCGGAAGAAGGGGCATCGCCAGCTATACACCAGGCTGGCAATCAAGAAAATAACTTTGGGCAAAGGATCGTGAGCTGGAGGTAAACTGGAGTGGCACACAAAAAGGGTGGCGGCAGCACTCGCTGTGGAAGAGATAGCCAATCCAAGCGGCTGGGAGTGAAGCGGTATGGCGGTGAGGCAGTGCGAGCCGGGAATATCCTTGTTCGGCAGAGAGGCACCCGTATTTATCCCGGCAACAATGTCGGGCTAGGAAAAGACTACACCATCTTTGCCCTGATTGATGGTGTGGTCAAGTTTGAACCTGCCAGGAAGAACAAAAGGAAGGTGAGCGTTTATTCGCTGAGCTGAGAAATGAAGGAGAAGATTCACCCTACCTATTATTCTGATGCCAAGGTAGTCTGCTCCTGTGGTAATTCCTTTACCACCGGTGCTACCAAAGAGTTGCTCAAGGTAGAGCTGTGCAGTAAATGCCACCCTTTCTTCACCGGTGAACAGCGAATAGTTGATACCGCGGGGAGGATAGAGCGGTTCAGAAGGCGGTATAAGATTAAGGACCAGACTTAGCTGTTGCTTTTGACGAACCGATCTCGGGAATTTTATAGAGGAAGCTGACTCTGAGGGGGCGGAAAGTTCATTCCGCTCTTCTTGCTTATAAGGGGGAAACTTGCCAGAAGATTTCCACTACGGGGGCCAGGCTGTCATCGAAGGGGTGATGATGCGGGGGCAGAGGAACATGGCAATGGCAGTACGCCGCCCTAGCGGTGACCTGACCCTCATTACCAGGCCAATAGCGGATGCCCGTGCCGGAAAGATGAGGAAGATTCCCTTGCTGCGAGGAGTGGTTGTCCTCATAGAAACGTTGGTTTTGGGCGTGCGGGCCTTGTTTCAGTCTGCCAACATATCCCTGGAGGAGGAGAAAGAGGATATCGCCGGTCCTGCATTATGGGGCATACTCATTGCCTCTCTTGGCTTTGCTGTTGCCCTTTTCTTCCTGGCCCCCCTGGGCCTTACTCACCTCGTCGATCCTCATCTTGGTTCTTCCTCCCTGGTGAGCAACATAGTAGAGGGAGTTATCCGTCTTGCCATCTTTTTCCTCTACCTTGGGGCCATTAACCTGTTACCGGACGTGAGAAGAGTTTTCGCCTACCACGGCGCCGAGCATAAGGTGATCAATGCGTATGAGGACAAAGCCCCTCTAGAGGTAGCCGCGGTAAGGAAATACTCTACGGCCCATATCCGCTGTGGGACCGCCTTTGTGTTCACAGTATTAATCCTGGCTATCATTGTTTTCGCCCTCGTGGGTCATCCAGCAATGTGGCTGCGCATCCTGTCCCGCATTGTGCTTATCCCTGTTATCGCTGCCATTGGCTATGAAATTACTCGCCTTAGTGTCAGGTACGCCAGTAACTACCTGGTACGTGTTCTTTTGATCCCCGGACTGACACTACAGAGAATGACCACCCGGCAGCCGGATGACAGTCAACTGGAAGCGGCGATTTATGCGCTAAACGGGGTCCTTGAGGCAGACAATCCTCGGGAGAGCAGCGTTCTTGAGCCAGCTGATCTTCAGGAGAGCGGCTAGTGCTCGGTTGCCATAATTAGCGTCATATCGTATGCCTTTGCTATAGCCCAGACAAGCGAGGTGGTGAACCCCGAATCAGAAATTGCCCCCCCTTGTCATAGGGCGGGTGCTCTGTCACCCGCCCCCGTTTGGTAGGGGACAGAGCCCCTACCCTATGTTGGGGGAGATTTGAATCGCCATTCTCTGGGTCGAAAGCGGCTTCCAACGTTATTACGTCGACTCTTGCAAAAAGACACTAGTCCGTTGTTTCCGGCACAAACTGCTGGAAGAAGCAGGTCCTATTCCCGGTGTGACAAACAGGGCCGTCAGGCTTTACCTTGAGTAGCAGGGTGTCTTCGTCGCAGTCCTTCCACATGGCGCGCAGGTTGAGATAATTGCCTGATGTGGCTCCCTTGTGCCACAACTCCTGCCGACTGCGGCTGTAGAACCATACCTGTCCTGTTTCCAAAGTTCGGCGCAACGACTCCTCATTCATATAGCCCAGCATCAGCACCTCGCCGGAATCAACATCCTGGATTATCGCCGGAATAAGCCCCTTCTCATCAAACTTTGGCATTCATGCACCGTCCTTCCTGACAACGAGCCCTTAGCACCTGTCTAAAAGCCCTCCCTGCCTGACCGTCCCGTGTGTGCGACTCTTTCTATCGAGCCTGGAAAGGCTCTCCTACAGACAAGTTAATGTGGGAGACCCCTTCTGGGGTCGATCATAGTATCTGGTTCCATCAAAGGGCTGCCAAAGCCTCCCCTAGCTTTATGTCTCCGGTATACAGCGCTTTGCCGACGATAGCCCCCTCCACACCGAGCTGGCTCAGCCTGGTGAGGTCGCTTATCGACGTAACACCGCCTGAAGCAATGATCGGAAGACTTGTCTTGCTGGTTAACTCGGCGATGGCTTCAAAGTTGGGTTGAGTCAGGGTGCCATCCCGGAGGATGTCAGTGTAAATGAAACGCCTTGCCCCAAGTGCTGTCATCTGTTGAATTAGCTCAGAAGCTGTAATCGTGGTTCCTCTTTGCCAGCCATGAACGGCAACATATCCGTCCCGGGTGTCGATGCCCACAATGACAGCATCTCCGAAACGGTGGCACGCCTCTCTTATCATCTCGGGATTTGCCACTGCCACTGTACCGAGAATAACCCTTTCCACGCCGGCGTCCAGCAACTTGGCTATGGATTCCATCTGGCGAATGCCTCCTCCGACTTGAACCGGAATGTTGATCGCCGCGGCTATTTCACCGATTACAGGTAGGTGACATAATTTGCCTGTGGCAGCGCCATCAAGGTCGACAAGGTGCAGCCTTGGCGCCCCCAGGGAAGACCAGTGCCGGGCCATACCTACCGGGTCATCTGAGAAGACGGTTTCCTGGCTATAATCGCCTTGATAAAGGCGGACGCATTTGCCGCCTCTGAGATCAATAGCCGGAATTATCTCCACGTTTTCCTCTTTTCCTCAGCAAGCTTATCGTGCTGGTGGGAAATCTCCCCGATGTGCCGCGGCCCTTTTACTTCCAATAATTCGCCTCTTCGTGGCAGACCAGAGCGAAGACCGAGTCGGCCAGCCAGTTAAGATATTTCAGTTTGCTGATCAGCCTCCGCGGAGGAGAAAAGCAGCCATCTCCCTCAGTTCCTGTTCAAATGATGGGGGAGTCCCCGCCATCGCCAGGGCCTCAACGGCCTTCAGATGATATTGGTCCCTCATCTGTTCCGCATAGCTTCGGGCATCCGTTCTGTCAAGGATGCGGAGCACTTGGGCTATGTCTTTGGCCGGCATCTTTGCTTTGCCATAAATCTGGACCAGCCTTTCCCGTTCTTCTTTTTCCGCCTTTTGTAGGGCATATATGATGGGGAGTATCTTCTTCTTATTCGTGATATCGGTATAAGGAGACTTCTTGCCACTTTCTGCTTTCCCCCATATCCCCTCCAAGTCGTTTTGTACCTGAAAAGCCATGCCCAAATTGGCGCCGAAGGAGCCAAGAGCCGAGATTTGTGCCTGGTTGTCTGTTCCCAGGAGAGCACCAAAATAAAGGGAAGTCTCAAAAAGACAAGCTGTCTTCTTGTCAATCATATCCAGATAGTGGTCGACGCCTATATCGAGATGACTCTCATACTCGATGTCTGAGTACTGTCCCTCACAAAGTCGAAGGCAAGCCTGGTTTAGCTGCCTTGAAAGTGACACCGTTCTCTGGCTGGCAATGCCTTTCTCCTCGAGCCTGAGCAGGGCTAGCTGTGCCAGCGCATACATGGCATCGCCGGCATTTATCCCCTGCGCCTCTCCCCATAACTTCCATACCGTGGGACGATTCCTTCGCTCCCAGCTCTCGTCCTGTATATCATCGTGGATAAGGGAGAAGTCATGTATCAGCTCGATGGCGGCGGCTGCTGGAAGGGCTGAATGCCAGTCGCCTCCCACTGCCTCGCAAGCCAGGAGGCAGAGGGTAGGACGTGATAGCTTTCCTGAGCTTGGCTGATTTTGCCCTTTTTCATCTACCCAACCCAGGTGGTAGCGCATCATGTCATATAATGGTGACGGGCTTTCACCTACTGCCGCTCTGAGCTCAGCCTCTAGTTCATTCTGATAGCGATAGAAAGAACCCGGTAGGGACATCTGCTTCTCCTGTAGCCAAGAGCCTGAAGTTACGGGTACCTTCCCTACGACGGAGGGGAACTTGTCACCAGGGTTTCCCCGGCCAGGGATTTGGAAAGCTCGGGGAAAGAAGTCAGGACTTGACGGGCTATCCCCGGAGCATCAAGGTCATACATGGAGCGAAGCTGCGATTGGGTGCCGTGCTCTATAAACAGGTCGGGGAGGCCAAGGCATTTCACCTGGACGTCCTGGACTTTGGAGCTTTGCAACAACTGGAGCACCGCGCTGCCGAATCCACCGTCAAGGGTGTTCTCCTCAACGGTAAGTATCCGCTTGATCTTTGTAGTCGTATCCAGGATGAGCTCTGTGTCCAAGGGCTTAACGAAGCGAGCATTAACCACCCTGCACTCCACTCCGGCTTTTTCCAGCTCCTCGGCTGCCTCTAGCGCCGGATATACCAGGTTGCCGAGAGCCAGGATTGCCATATCCTTCCCATCCCGGAGTATCTCTCCTTTGCCGATAGGAAGCTCATGCAGTGCTTTATCCAGTGCTGTTCCCGGGCCGGGGCCTCTCGGATAGCGAATCGCCATGGCGTGATTCGCTCTGACCCCAGTGTAGACTAGGTGCTGCATCTCATTCTCGTCCTTGGGAGCAGAGATTATCAGGTTGGGGACGCAGCCAAGATAGGAAAGGTCAAAGTTACCCTGGTGGGTCTTGCCATCATCACCCACAATACCGCTGCGGTCGATGACGAAGACAACATGCAGTTGCTGAAGGCAGACATCGTGAATTATCTGGTCGAGGGCACGCTGCAAAAAGGTAGAATAGATGGCCACAATGGGGATAAAACCCTGAGTAGCCAAGCCAGCGGCAAAAGTGACGGCGTGCTGTTCACAGATGCCCACATCGAAGACGCGACCGGGGAGTTCCTTGGCCACACCGGCTAAGCCGGTGCCCTCAAGCATGGCAGCGGTGATGACCACTATCCTTGGATCTTGTTGAGCGATGCGCAGCACAGTTTGCCCCAGGATTTCACTGTAGGTGGGCTTAGTGTCCTGGCTATTATTGGCCGATATGCCATGGAAGCTGATGGCATCTCTCTCCGCCGGGACATATCCCTTGCCCTTGGTAGTGATAGTGTGAAGGAAGACAGGCCCTTTCTTGTAGCCCCGTGCCTGGCGCAAAGCTACCTCAAGGTCGGCAATATTGTGCCCATCAACAGGCCCCAGGTAGGCCAACCCCAGCTCTTCCCACATTATCCGGGGCAAAAGAAAGCCCTTGAATCCCCTTTTGATCCGCCTGCCCATCTGTCTGCCTAAGGGCAGCTTGGTAATAACCTCCTCCATACCCCTTTCTGGCCAGCGTAAACGAGCATCAAGACGAAGCCTGTTGAGCATCTTAGCCAGGGCGCCAACGCTGGGGGAGATTGCCATGCCGTTATCATTAAGGACCACAATGAGCCTGGTGCCCAATTGACCTGCCTGGTTTAAGCCCTCCAGCGCCATTCCTCCGGTTAAGGCGCCATCCCCAATAACTGCCACTACATGGTGATTCTCTCCTGCCAGGTCGCGGGCGGTAGCCATACCCAGGGCGGCTGAGATTGAGGTGCTGGCGTGCCCGGCTCCGAAGGCATCGTGGGGGCTCTCCTCTCGGTCAGTGAACCCTGATAGGCCGCCGTACTGGCGGAGGGTGGGAAGGCGCTCCTTGCGCCCGGTCAGCATCTTGTGAGCGTAGCTTTGATGCCCTACATCCCAGATAATCTTATCTGTTGGACTGTCGAAGACCCGGTGCAAGGCGATGGTGAGCTCCACTGTCCCCAAATTGGAAGCCAGGTGCCCGCCTGTGGCTTCTACAAGGGTCACCAGTTCCTCTCTTATCTCGGCAGCCAGCGTTTTTAGCTGATGACGAGACAGGCGCTTCAGATCGGCCGGCTCATTAATCCCGTCCAAAATCCCCACTGGGAACCTCTTTATCCTCTATTCTCCAGAGCCCTTATTTTCTCCACACGCTCAGCGTGCCTTCCTCCTTCAAACCCGGTGTCGAGGAAGGTTTTCACGATCTCCCTGGCTAAATCCTGTCCCACTATGTCTTGGCCCAGACACAGGACGTTGGCGTCAGTATGTTGTCGGGCGCGACGCGCTGAAAAAGGCTCATGGCATGGCGCGGCCCTTATCCCTTTTACCTTGTTAGCTGCCATAGTCATGCCGATGCCACTACCGCAGACCAGGATACCGCAGTCGAACTCTCCACTAGCCACTGCCTCGGCTACCTTTTGGGCAAAGTCAGGATAATCCACCCGGGTGGCGTCATGATAGCAACCGAAATCTTTATAGGTATGCCCCATCTCGGTGATCAGGTTGATAACCAGTTGTTTAAGGTGTAATCCTCTGTGGTCACAGCCGAGGGCGATTTGCATTGCTATTCCTTATAGTATACTAGTATATCGCTCCCGGTGGCTCAAATTCAATCCTTGACAAGGAATACTTGGTGAAGATAAACTTTCACCAGTCAGGAGCGTTGCGAACTGAATATTCTCCATGAACGTTGGTTCAGAGGAGAGGCTCACTACCCAAGGGTGAGCTTTTCAAACCTTCTGGCTAATGACTTACGTGGCCCCGTGGTGTAGCGGCCTAACATGCCACCCTGTCACGGTGGAGATCGGGGGTTCGAATCCCCCCGGGGTCGTTTCCACTAGTTTTCTACGTGACAAGTTCGCCGTTCCTGCCTCCTTTGGGTTGTTTCCTGCAGTGGCGGGCAGCCTCGTCGGCGACATCAGTGATACCTCTCCTCAGAAATCGTGGATTTCAGTCGTCCTTTGGCGCCTGGCCAGGGTAGCCCCCAGGCTAACGGCCTGCGCGTATGGGCGTGAATTGAGGGTAGTACGCCGGACAGAGCTCCCGTACTCCAGGGCTATGACTGAACCAAACACCAGAAGGGAGGCGAAGTAAAAATAGAATGAGAAGCTGCGCCAGGCGAAGAAGAGGGGAAGCACTGCCAGGAGCAATCCCACCTGGGGATATCTATAGCCGGCGCGATAATACCAGATGGCAGCCACAATGAGGACGGCGACTTCCATTAGGGTGAACACCAATGCGTTTGGAGGCAGAATACCGGCAACAGAGAAGGCGACAATCCCCGCCCCCTTAGGAAACAGAGGGTCCATAACGGGCCCCAGCACACCCTCCAGCCAGTGTTGAGGAGCGTCAATAATGAAAGGCAGGTTGATTGCCGAGAAGACAACCAGGATTCCTCCCAGGGAGTGAAGCGCTGGTCTCCAGCCCGTTTCACGAAGCACCAGAATGAGGTAGAACAAAACGTAGAACCATGCTATCTGCTTGGTGCTGGCAGCAAGGCCCATGAAAAGGGCGGCGAGCCACAGCCGTGACCGCAACATCCAACCCACAAGCACAAACAGCACATAGAGGGTATCGTTTGTCCCGGTAGCAACGAGGTTCCACAGCACGAGACTAACCAGGAAAGTAGCCACTACCAGGGGCCGGAGTCGCGACGGAGCCCGCCAGAAGATGATAGCCCCCGCAGCTATAGCACAAAGCAGATAGAAGACTCTGAGGTCTTCCAGGCCCAGCGCTGTGAAGGGGGTGTGGAAAAGGAAGGAGCCAGCGGGGTAGCTTATGCTGGACACAAACTCCACAGGCTCAGCATCACCCGAGGCCTTGGCCTCACTTAGGGCCTCATCGAGTTGAGCCTCTGTGGGGTAGGGGAAGACTTCAGCAAAGTTACCCTGCTTCAGAGGGGTGACGGTCCCAACAGGAAGGTCCAGCTCCTCCAGGGCGGCAACGATGTCAGCCTCGGTATAAGGGTTTTGTCCGTTGAGCAACGTTTCGCTGGCCTGATGACCGAGGGCGGTAGCATCATTATAACGGAACGTGTCAGTGGCCTCGGTGAGATTACTGGCCAGTTCTTTTTCACTCACCACACCGTTGCTTACCAGGCGGAGAGTGACTATCTCCCCAATGCCCACGAAAGCCAGAAGGACTATAATCGCCACTGCGGCCAGGTGCAATCTCCTGCGATAGCGACGCAGCGCACGATCAACCGGCGGCATTGCCGTAAGAAAGATGAGAGAGAACCACACCAGCCAGAGAACCATGGTCAAAGAAATAATGGATAGGCTCCCGTGACGCCCGTAAACCCAGTATAAAGACTCTGCTAGCATCTGGAGGGGGAGGGCAAAGATAAGCAGCGACAGCCGTGGCGGCAAGCTAGAGGTCTTGCCTGAGATGCTACCGAGGGAAAACCTTCGAGTAACCCCAGCTATCACGTTTTTCATGCTATACGTTTTCGGAATACCCTAGCAATCGTGATACCCTGAGCGGACTAGGGTCATTCCTGTCCCCTGGATAAACGCCTCATCGTATTCCGAAGAGAGACGTGGCCCAGACCCCAGGGGGCATGTTGCTGTCGAAGCACGGCTAAGCGTAAACCCCACGGGAGAGGTTGCCTTGGCCAGGCTCAGGCCAATTCCGGAGGTGATAATGACTGTGTGGGACGGGGGTAGTTGACAGAGAATCAGGGCTGCCTTGAGCGGGGTCATGGCTGCACCTAGGCCAATCCACTCCTTGGGCACCGTCGGAATCGACTGCCGTGCCAATCGGGCCACGAACGCACGAATGGGCTCCATGAGCTTGGCCCTTTTCGGCTCGTCAGCCACTTGCACTCCCCCCAGCTTTGAGTAAAGCATACGCACTGCCTAGCCCAACCCGTTCGGATAGGTACAAACTGTCCTCATCTTATGGCTAGATTGGCGAATTGTCAATGCCTCGAATTGCCTCATTATTCGACCTTGTTGCCTGGATTGAAGTCCTCGTTTGTCACATTGTGAGCGTGGCCGCGATTTACCTGAAGTTCCATCCGCTCGCCCCAGGCGAGGCGACATGGCGTGTCGCGAGCCACAGTTGGTCCCCTTTCCTGCGTCGCCGCACTCCCGGCCATCACGCAAAAAACATAGGAAAACCAGTCCGTTCTCTAATCGCTGTCCGTGCTAATAAACACAACTCTTGCCGTATAGGGTAGCAGAAGATAGAATTGGGGATGTGGCGGGAATAACAATACTCGGTCCAGGTGACCGGGCATTAGCATGAGAGATGACTCCGAGTGTCGGGGTCGAATGCAGCTTGCCACGTCTGGAGGTGTTAGCATGCGCCATATGAGAGTCGGCCTGGCTCAGATGAACGCTACGGTTGGTGATTTCTACGGCAACACTCAGAAGATTCTGGAGGCTGTGGACAAGGCCAGGTCTTTGGGTGTTGACCTTCTTACTTTTCCTGAGCTTGCTACCTGCGGTTACCCGCCAGAGGACCTTCTATTCAAGCCTCGATTCATCGAGGAGAACCGCAGAGTTCTGGAGGAGGCGGTGAAACACTCTTCTGGCATCACCCTGGTAATCGGCTTTGTCGATGCCAAGGAGGACCTGTACAATGCTGCCGCTGTGATCCACGATGGGAAGCTTGCCGCTGTGTATCATAAGATATGCCTGCCCAATTATGGTGTTTTCGATGAGCACCGTTACTTCCGGGAGGGCAGCGAGTCTCCTGTGTATGTCATAGATGGCGTTGGTGTCGGCGTCAGCATCTGTGAGGATATCTGGTACTCGGCTGGGCCGGCCACCGCACAGGCCTATTGCGGGGCTGAGGTCATAGTGAACCTAAGTGCTTCGCCGTACCGCTTTGGCAAGCGACAGCTCATGGAAAGCATGCTAAACACTCGCGCTGCAGACAACGTGGCTATTGTCGTTTACACCAACATGGTGGGCGGGCAGGATGAGTTAGTTTTCGGTGGTAACAGCATGGTGCTTGATGAGAAAGGGGAAGTGATAGCCAGGGGCAGGCAGTTTGAGGAGGACCTGATAGTGGCTGATCTTGATGTGGAGGCTGTCTTTTGGAGTCGCCTTCGCGACCCCCGCTGGAGGAATGAGTCTTTGTTGGAAGCGACGCATTTGCGTGCAGACAAGATAGTGGTATCGGATGCATCGCGCTCTACTCCAAAACCACCGTTGCCGCTGAGGCAAGTTGAGTTGCAGGATCCTCCGGCGGAATTGTACGACGCCCTAGTACTGGGCACCCGTGATTACATTCTCAAGAACGGGATGGAGAAAGTGGTGATAGGACTTTCTGGCGGCATAGATTCCTCCTTAGCAGCCGCTATTGTAGTGGATGCTCTAGGCCTGTCCAACGTGATCGGAGTGTCCATGCCTTCAAGAGACTCGTCGCCGGGCAGCGTATCAGATGCTGAGTTGCTGGCCCGGAATCTGGGCATGAAGCTGATTAGTATTCCCATTGACAAGATTTTCCAGGTCTTTCTCGAATCACTGTCTGAATTCTTCGCTGGCACGGAGCCCAATGTGGCTGAGGAGAATATCCAGGCCCGCATCAGGGGCAACATCCTCATGGCGTTGTCGAACAAGTTCGGCTGGCTGGTTATCGCCACGGGCAACAAGAGCGAAATGGCCACCGGGTATTGTACGTTATATGGGGATATGGCAGGGGGATTTGCAGTGATAAAGGACGTGATGAAAACGTTGGTCTACGAACTCACCAGGTACCGAAACCGGGTGGCGGGGTCGGAACTCATACCTGCCAGCA
>JAUWXW010000049.1 GCA_030616195.1 Chloroflexota bacterium
AGGTAGGACAAGCTACATGTCAAGGCGTGGGGGGTTGCCTGTTGACATCCTGAAAGGGGGTGATATGGTGGTAGGGTGGGTGCAGCGTACCGAAACCCGCCCTACGAGGCTTGGGTCAGGTCAGGGGTATGGTCGGTGCTGAGACCGCCGATTATTGCAGAGAGCGGGGTGCCAGTACAGTTACCCTGGTGGAGATGTTACCCGATATAGCTTTAGATATGCCAATTTGGAACAAGGACTTCCTCGTCGAGAGGCTGACCTGTGGCAAGGTGGATGTCATTACTTCAGCCCAAGTGAAGGAGATCCTTGAAGACGGTCTGGTGTTTATTAAGGATGGCAGGGAAGAGACCATCCGTGGCACAGACAACATTGTTCTGGCCACGGGGGCAAAATCAGTTAATGAGCTGTCTGTGGCCATAAAAGACAAAGCGGCTGAGGTCTATGTCATTGGGGATGCAAAGGAGCCGTCTAAGGCTCTGGAAGCTATTGCTGAGGGGGCAGCCATCGGTCGCCACATCTGACAGTGCTATTTTGGCCAAAGAGTTTACCCGCCATTGGCTCCTCAGTCCAGGACTACTAGCCGGCTCACCCTAACCGGAACGATCCGTTCAATGACACGCGAGGCCCCGGAGGGAGACTTCCAATGAATCCGGGGGGCTTCTAGGTGTCTTTCCAGGTTCCTGGCTGCTGCTTCAACCTTCTTGTGGGCACTCGACAGCTGCCCTGAGCCTGTCCAGCATTTCGGAAACGGCTTTCTCAACCTTGTTCCTCATGACCATCTTGTCAGTTAGCCGTCCGAGAAGCCAACGAGTGGGGTTGTAGCCTAGAGTAACACTGACCACCGTACCATTGGACTCAGGCTGAAGCTGCCACTCTTCTTGTAGCTGGGTGCTGTGATTGGAGGTCCACAGTAAAGCCCTATTCGGGCGGAAGGAGCGTATCATTGCTACCGCCTCTTCTGTGGTACCGTCAAGGCTGAAGGTGACGCGGCTCATGGAGCCAACACGGACGTGTTTTTGCGAGATAGGATTGACCCACATAATGGTGGGATCCCATCCAGGGGTCTCCTCAAGTTGCTTGGTTATGAGATCAAAGCAGCACTCAGCAGGGGCCCTGATGAAAATACTTCGGGTAATTGTGGTAGCTCTCTTGGTGCCGGGGATGCCTTTCCTGGTGGACTTCTCATTTGAGAAGGCCTCAGGCGCAAGCTCCACTATTCGTGGTTGAGGTGGCTTCTTATCTGATTTTCCCACTCATGTCAGATTATACCAGTCTGAAATGCTTGTCAAGTCTTTTCACAGGTGAAGAGAAACGTTGCCAGGAAATAGAGCAAGCTGAGGTTATGGTAGATAAGCTGGAGAGGTCTTCAAATCGGCCATTGTTAAGGCACAGGCTTCGGCTTCTCTTGAACGATTGTGAGCGATCTGTCAAAAATCTCAAAAATTATGTGGTTCTGCCGCCGGCGGCGGCTATTTCCCTGGATGACATTTTGTCGGAACGGCTACCTGGTGACAAAGAAGAGAGATCCAGAACGCAGCGGCTGGGACCGACGAGTACAACAGCTTGACTTTTGTTTTGATAAATGGTAAAGTCCTAGCTTGGCGTCTCAGAGAGGGATGTGAGTAGAAGGAATGCCTACGGTTAACCAGCTTGTCCGGCATGGGCGCAGGACAGCCAGCAGGGGCACTAAGGTTCCAGCCTTGTGTCGAGGCTTTAATTCGCTCAAACGCCGGGTAACAGAAACCAGGTCTCCACAGAAGAGAGGCGTTTGCGTTCAGGTGAGGACCATGACCCCTAAGAAACCCAATTCTGCCCTGCGTAAGATTGCTCGAGTGCGGCTGACCAATGGCATGGAGGTAACAGCCTATATCCCTGGTGAGGGACATAATCTACAAGAACATTCTGTAGTTCTCATTGAGGGTGGTAGGGTAAAAGACCTGCCTGGGGTGCGCTATCACATTGTGCGGGGCACCCTGGATACCGGCGGTGTGATTGATCGTCGGCAAGGGCGCAGTAGATACGGAGCAAAGCGAGTCAAGGGCTCGGGAGCTTAGGATCTTCTGGATTGGCTGGGCGGGTGGTAAGCAGCGGCGAAGAAGGTGCCCGAGTCTTTTTTTGTGATTTTGGAGGTTGAGAAATGCCCAGGAGGGGTAAGGTAGAAAAGAGAGAGGTGCTGCCTGATGCCAGATATGGCAGTCAGTTGGTGACCAGGGTTGTTCACAAAGTAATGAGATGGGGCAAGAAAAGCAAAGCTGAAAAGATCGTATATATCGCCCTTGACCTTGCATCTGAGGAGTTGAAAAGGTCCCCGGTTGATGCCCTGGATCAGGCGATTAGGAATGCCACGCCGCTCCTTCAGGTCAAGCCGCGTCGGGTTGCTGGGGCTACCTATCAGGTACCCGTGGAAGTCAAGGGTGATCGGGGTAGTGTCCTGGCGATACGCTGGCTACTGGCTTCAGCCAGAGCCCGAAGTGGCAAATCAATGGCGGAAAAGCTCGCTGCTGAGATTGTGGATGCTGTTCGGGGTCAGGGAGCGACAATCAAGAGGCGCGAAGAAACTCATAGAATGGCTGAGGCAAACAAAGCCTTTGCGCACTTTCGATGGTAAAGCAGTCGTCGGTTACCGAATCCCCTACTACATCAGTTGCCTATCCTGATTTGGAGATGCTCGGGGTAGAGGCGGGGCAAATGTCTGAAGCTTTACGTTTGCACCAGATAAGGAATATTGGAATAATCGCTCACATAGATGCCGGTAAGACTACTGTCACTGAGAGGATTCTCTATTATACTGGTCGAACTTATAAGGTCGGGGGAGTGGATGAGGGGACGGCTGTGATGGACTGGATGGAGCAGGAACGCCAGCGAGGGATCACCATCACTGCTGCAGCTACCACCTGCCGCTGGCTGGGGCACAGTATCAACATTATTGATACTCCCGGTCACGTGGATTTCACTGCTGAAGTAGAACGGAGTCTGCGGGTACTTGACGGAGGGGTGGTAGTCCTCGATGCGGTGGCCGGCGTTGAACCGCAGTCAGAAACCGTATGGCGTCAAGCCGATGGGTACCACGTTCCCAGGATTTGTTTCGTGAACAAGATGGACAGGCTGGGTGCTGATTTCCATCGCACGGTGAACATGATAAAGGAGCTTCTCCGTGCCAAGGCAGTGCCTGTTCAGTTGCCTGTGGGGGTGGAGAAGTCCTATGAGGGAATTGTCGATTTGATTGAGAACAAAGCCTGGATTTTCTCAGAGGATATCGATTCGGGGCCTGTTGAAATGGATATTCCCCGGGATTATGAGGACCAGGCTCGGGAGCAGCGGGAGCTTCTGCTGGAAAGCCTGGCGGAAGAGGATGAGCGGTTTATGAGCGCCTATTTAGATGGGCACACTCTCACTGCTTCGGAGATCAAGGCGGCTTTGCGGAGGGCGTGCGTAGCCAACAAGCTTGTACCTGTTCTTTGTGGCAGCGCCTTGAGAAACAAGGGTATTCAGCCACTACTTGACGCTATAGTGGATTATCTACCTTCCCCATTAGATGTGCCGCCAGTTGAAGGCATAGACGCCAGAACAGGCCGGATAGTCGCCCGTCCAGCTAATGAAGCGGCGCCTTTCTCCGCTCTAGCCTTTAAGGTGGTTACTGACCCCTTCGTTGGCAGGCTGGTGTATATTAGAGTTTATTCGGGGAGAGTGAGAGCTAAAGCGCAAGTATTCAACTCTGCCAAGGGACGGAAGGAGCGCCTGGGCAGATTACTGCGAATGCATGCCAATCACCGGGAGGAGGTGGATGAGGTTGAAGCCGGTGGGATTGCAGCCGCTCTGGGTTTGAAAAGCACGTTTACCGGCGACACATTGTGTGACCCGTCGAAGCCTATCTTGCTTGAAGCTATTCGTTTTCCTCAGCCGGTAATCTCGGTAGCGATCGAGCCCAAGACCAAATCTGACCAAGACAGGATAGGGGAGGGGTTGGGGAAACTGACAGAAGAGGACCCCACTTTTGAGACCCATTATGACGAGGAGACCGGTCAGACCGTGATCTCAGGCATGGGGGAGCTTCATCTGGAGGTTCTCTTGGAGCGCCTGCGGAGCGAGTTTAAGGTTGAATCAAGGACAGGCAAACCGGAGGTGGCTTATAAGGAGACGGTTACTCAACCAGCCAAGGCCGAGGGGAGGTTCGTAAAACAGTTTGGCGGCCGGGGCCAATACGGTCATGTCATGCTCAAGGTGGAACCGGGGGAAAGGGGTAGTGGTTTTACCTTCGTCAACCAGATTCGGGGAGCGGCTATACCCAGGGAGTTTATCCCGGCTGTGGAGGCAGGTGTAAAGGAGGCTTTGGCAAGGGGCGTGCTGGCCAATTATCCTATAGTTGACATTAAGGTTACCTTGTATGATGGCGGCTTCCATGAGGTCGACTCTTCTGATATTGCTTTTAAGATGGCAGGCTCAATTGGTTTGACAGAGGCGGTAAATCGAGCTAAACCTACTCTTCTTGAACCGATTATGAAATTGGATATGTACACCCCGGAGCGGTTCTTGGGTGACATACTGGGAGACCTCGACGCCCGAAGGGCAGATGTTGAGGGCATTGGGGTCCAGGGAGATACCAAGGTGGTCCATGCGTTGATTCCTTTAGGAGAGACTTTTGGCTATGCCACCACACTCCGATCCTTGAGCCAGGGTAGGGCTACACACTCGATGGAGTTTCACCATTACCAGGAGCTGCCTCCAGCTTTGCTGGACCAGATCATTAGATCTACAGGAAGGGTAGTGTAAGATGCCCAAGCAAAAGATTCGTATTAAGCTGAAATCCTTTGACCACAAGATATTGGACCAGTCGGCAGTGCAAATTACAGAGACAGCGGAGCAGACTGGAGCCCGAGTAGCTGGGCCGGTACCTCTGCCCACGCGGATTCAGAAGTTCTGTGTTATTCGCTCTCCTTTCATTGATAAGGACTCAAGGGAGCAGTTCGAGATTCGGACTCATAAGCGTCTTATAGACATTCTTGATCCAACGTCCAAGACTATCGAATCTCTGACTCGGTTGAATTTGCCCTCGGGAGTAGACGTGGAGATAAAGCTGTAATGACGGTGGAGATTGACTGGATTCTGGGTCGGAAACTAGGTATGACCCAAGTATTCGACGAGCGTGGAGACCTGCAGGCGGTAACTGCGGTCGAGGCTGGTCCTGCTTTCGTTTCCCAGGTGAAGAGCCAATCCAAGGAGGGCTACAATGCAGTGCAGCTCGGCTTTGGTGAAACCAAGCGGCTCAATGCTCCGGAGAAGGGGCATCTTAAAGGTGTAGGCCACCAGCTCAAATACCTCAGGGAATTTAGAGTCGATGACCCCAGCTCTGCTGAGCTGGGGCAGCGGGTAGACGTGGGTATCTTCAAAAGTGGCGATAAGATTGACATTACCGGGATATCGAAAGGTAGAGGCTTTGCCGGAGTAATAAAGCGACATCACTTTGCTGGGGGACCTAAGACTCATGGCCAATCAGATCGCCATCGTGCTCCTGGTTCTATTGGTGGCACTACCTATCCAGGGAGAGTGCTTAAGGGGACACGGATGGCAGGGCATATGGGGAATAGTCGAGTAACGGTGTGTAATCTGAAGGTAGTGCAGGCGGATGCAGATCGAAATCTTCTGTTAATCAAAGGCGCGGTGCCCGGTGCCATGAATGGGCTCTTACTTATCAAGAAATCGAGTAGAGGTGTGCGGCGGTAATGCAGCTTCCAGTTCGCAATGTCTCAGGTAAGGTTGTTGATAACGTCGAAATTCGGGATGATATTTTTGCTGTACCCTTTAATGAGACTGTGGTGCATCAGGCGATGGTGAGGCAATTGGCCAATGCACGCCTGGGGACAGCGGCAACCAAGACCAGGGGAGAGGTTTCTGGAAGCACCAGGAAGATGTTTCGGCAGAAGGGTACCGGATGGGCACGACGAGGAACTAGGCGGGCACCGCTTCTCAGGGGCGGGGGAATAACCTTTGGCCCCCATCCCAGGAGCTACAGGCAGCGGATGCCCAAGAAAATGCGCCGCTTGGCGTTGAGATGTGTCCTCTCGGCCAAAGCTTCTTCAGGAGAGATGGTGATCGTAGATCGGTTTGCGCTTACAGGGCCTAGGACGGCGGAGATGGCGAGCACACTGAAGGCACTCGGGGCAAATCGTTCAGCACTTATTGTCACTGCTCAGCCGGAGGTGAATGTAATAAAAGCTGCTCGTAATTTGCCACGAATGAGAACGCTGCCGGCTGCTTTACTTAATGTGGTAGACCTCCTTTCTTACAAGTCCTTGGTGATTACCACGGACGGCTTGCGTCGGGTGGAGGAGATTTGGGGTAGGAGTCAACGCTTGACTGTAGGGTTGAATTAGGCAATGGATGTTTATGAGGTGTTACGCCGTCCGGTGATTACCGAGAAGAGCACTGTTCTTCATGAGCGGGGCAAATACACCTTTGAAGTGGCGGCAAGGGCCAATAAACGACAGGTTAAGGAAGCGGTGGAGAAGGCTTTGAAGGTTAGGGTGGTGGGGGTGAATATTATGACTGTTCCTGGCAAGACGAGAAGAGTGGGAAGACGTCAGGTGCAGACGCCGCCTTGGAGAAAAGCGGTGGTTACACTGGAGACAGGGCAAAAAATTGAGTTCTTCGAGGGCGTGTAACAATGGCATTGAAAATATATAAACCTACCTCTCCAGGTAGACGAGATATGACCGGGCATACCTTTGAGGAGATTACCAAGAAAAGGCCGGAAAAGTCTTTGCTTTTGCCCCTGAAAAGGAAGGCAGGGCGCAATAATCAAGGTAGGGTAACAGTGCGTCATCGCGGTGGTGGGGCCAAGCGGATGCTTCGCATTATTGATTTCAAGCGTGACAAAGTTGGTATTCCTGGCGAAGTGCTGGCCATTGAGTACGATCCCAATCGTTCATCTCGCATTGCATTGGCTCAGTATGCCGACGGAGAAAGGCGTTATATCATTGCGCCGTTGGGTTTGGCGGTTGGGGACATCATCTCCTCAGGCCCCGGTGCTGAGGTGAAGGTAGGCAATGCTCTGCCTTTACAGCAGATCCCTGCCGGTACGATGGTCCACAATATTGAGCTTCAGCCAGGCAGGGGAGGGCAGATAGTACGCAGTGCTGGAGCTGCTGCCCAGATTATGGGGCGAGAGAGCAATTACACTCTAGTGAAGTTGCCCTCTGATGAACTGCGCAGGATTCGGAGCGTTTGTATGGCTACCATTGGTCAGGTGGGCAATTTGGATCATCAGAACATAACTCTGGGTAAGGCAGGACGCAACAGGTGGTTGGGGCGGCGACCAACAGTACGAGGTTCAGCAATGAGCCCACGCGATCACCCACATGGCGGAGGAGAGGGCAGATCCCCTCGGGGAATGAATCCTAAGACTCCATGGGGCAAACCAGCTTTGGGTTACAAAACCCGGAGGAACAAATCAAGCGATAAGATGATCGTCAAACGGAGAAAGTAGCATAATGGGAAGGTCTGTCAAGAAAGGTCCATTTGTTGATGCCAAGCTTATGAAGAAGGTCGAGGCGGTCAACGTAGCGGGAGAGAAAACAGTGATAAAGACGTGGTCCCGTGCTTCCTGCGTCGTTCCTGAGATGGTGGGGCACACTATTGCTGTGCACGATGGAAGGAGGCATGTGCCTATCTTCATCACCGAGAACATGGTGGGACATAGGTTGGGCGAGTTTGCTCCTACTCGGACATTCAGAGGGCATGTGGGTAGGTCAGAGAGAGGTGTCCCGAGGAGGAAGTGATGAGGGTTAAGGCAGTAGCTAAATATGTTGGCATATCTTCTCGGAAATTGAGTTTGGTCGCGGCGGTAGTACGAGGGCAAAAGGTGGAGGAAGCATTGGCTCTTCTTGATTTCTACACTACTCCGGCAGCCCGGGCAATAGCCAAGGTAGTAAAATCGGCAGCGGCTAACGCGGAGAATAATCATCAGATGTCTGTGTCAGATCTGAAGATTGTTGGTCTGTTTGTTGAGCAAGGGGCTACCCTAAAAAGGATCCGCGCCCAGGCTCGTGGGCGTGTAAGCCCTATTCTCAGGCACACAAGCCATATCACTGCTATTGTTGATACGGAGGAATAATAATTGGGGCAGAAGGTTCATCCCATAGGGTTCAGGATTGGCGTTATTAATGACTGGCGTTCAAAGTGGTATGCTGGCAAGAATTATGCCGAGTTTGTCCAGGAGGATATTCGCATTCGCAAGTTGATTGAATTAAAGGGCGGCGAAGCGGGCATTTCTAAGTTGGATATCGAACGCTGGGCAAAGGAAGTGGTTATAACCGCCTACACTGCCAGACCTGGAATTATGATTGGCCGGGGAGGACAGAGAGTAGATGAGTTGAGGCGCTCGCTGGAGAGCATGTGTGGGAAAAAAGTTCGACTCAATATACAGGAGGTTCGCGAGCCTGAGCTTGATGCCTATCTTGTGGCCAGGAGCGTAGCCAATCAGATTGAGCGTCACGTTGCTTATCGCAGGGCTATGAGGCGGGCAATATCTCGTACCATGCAGGCTGGTGCCAAGGGGGTGAAGATAATGGTTTCGGGGAGGCTTGGTGGGGCTGAAATTGCCCGTAAAGCGACCTTCCATGAAGGCAGGGTACCCTTGCATACTTTGCGCGCTGACATCGATTATGGGCTTTGCGAGGCACGTACGCCGCTGGGGCGCATTGGAGTGAAGACCTGGATCTATAGAGGCGATGTGCTTCCTGAGCGTGTGGAGGCAGAGATGGAAGTCCCTGAGCCTGTTGCTGCGGTAGCTGAAGAGGAACTGCCAGGCGAAGAGGGTTCGGAACAAGCGATTGAAGAGATAGGAGGCGATGCTACAGCCGAAGAGGATGAAGCACCGGAGCAAGCGATTGAAGAGGTAGGAGGCGATGCTACAGCCGAAGAGGGTGAAGCATCGGAGCAAGCGATTGAAGAGGTAGGAGGCGATGCTACAGCCGAAGAGGGTGA
>JAUWXW010000109.1 GCA_030616195.1 Chloroflexota bacterium
CGTTCCTGGGGAGCCAGGGCCTCAACGACCTGGCTGGGTTCATCGAGCTTCCTGTTAAAATCCGCTTCTGCAAAATCGCACAGGCGAATGGCGATTTCATTAGCCGATCCTGGCGTATCTACCCCAAGCCGTTCCGCGAAACCCTTCAATTTGTCAGGCTCTCGAATCTCGAACAGGGTCTTGCCCTCTGCTGTGGCTCGAAGCGTCTTGACCGTTTGTTCTGTATGGTAATGGTAAGTGGATGCACCCAGGACATTTCTGAGTAACATCATGCGCATGGCCATACCATCGGCTGTGATCCCACATACGCCCTTCTTGTCTTTGGATGCATCTGCGCGGCATGGACCGTTGGAACATAAGTCACACCGGACACCTCCCATACAGAAAGGACACCGCTGATCAGGGTCGCCTCCCATACCCTGGGTTGCGAATCGATCCCAAATATTGTCCATGTTATCCTTCTTGATCCTGTCGTACATCTTAAGAACGGACTCATGATAGGAAATCCTGTTCTCTTCCATCATCACACCTCCATTCAGTGTTTTCCAGAAACCTGCGAACCGTTTGAAGTAATTGTAGCACGATGTCGCCTGAAACCGCCAAGATGCTAGGTTGGCTACTCCTTATGCATGTTCGACGGCACAAATCCAACAACAGTCATAGCTGGGCCTGCTTCCTCCTTCCACAAGCAGACGGGTTCTCGAAACCGAACACACAGGGCATTATGTCAACATCTCTTGCGGCACAGCATTCTGTTTGCCGACCTGGTCGCTTTCGCCATCCTGTCTCCGCGCACGTTCAGCGTAGAGAATTTGGGCTCATCGTGAGATAATGCTAGCAGGCTATTAAGGGACTACTGGTCCCGAAGACTGAGAGGAGGGATAATGCTTGGTGACAGATTCAGACTGGACGGTAAGGTGGCCGTTGTGACGGGGTCGGGTAGAGGCATAGGCCAATGTATCGGACTTACGTTTGCCGAAGCTGGGGCCAATGTTGTCTTCACGGCGAGAACAGAAAAGGACATTCAGGCCAATGTAGAAAGGGCAAAGGCATTCGGCGTCCAAGCCCTCGCAGTTCGCTGTGATGTCACGGACGAGGTACAACTGCAGACGCTGGCTGACAAGACAATTGAGGCCTTCGGCAAGATTGACATCGTCGTAAACAATGCCGGCGGGGCCTTGCCGAACCAGATTCCTCAAACGACCCGCGACCAGTTCAATCAGGCGTTTGATTTCAATGTGACCTCAGGCTTCAGTTTCACCCGCATCTGTTTGCCCCATCTTAGAGAGAGCAAGGGTTGCGTGATTAACATATGCTCCGGGGCCGGACGCGTTGTGCAGCCCAACTTCAGTGTTTACGGAACGGTGAAGGCTGCCCTGATTTTCATGACAAGACTCATGGCTTCGGATTTGGCCCCTGACGTGAGAGTCAACGGTATTGCCCCGGGTTCTATAATGACGGACGCTTTGCGGAACTTCTTGGATGAGGCCTCATTGCAGAAAATGTGTGATCTCACGCCGATGAAGAGACTGGGTGAGGCAGAAGATATCGCCCTGGCTGCTCTGTACCTGGCGTCGCCGGCAGCGGCATGGGTGACGGGCAAGGTACTGGAAGTTGACGGCGGCATAGAAGCCACCAATATGCCCTTCTAACCAGCTTATTGTTGCGGAGGCCGATGGGCCAGACCCCTAAGCTGCCGTACGAATCTCAGTTTGGCACGGGCGGGACATCAGACATCCAGCGACGGGTAACACAGCATGGCCGCGGTAGCAGTAGCTGTGCTTGTCTTTCCCGTTGCAGGGCAGAAAGGTTCTCGGAAGCGAACACACAGGGCATTATGTCAACATCCGTCCTGTCAACGCTCTCTGTGAAACAAGGTGTTCCAACCCTAACTGCAGCTTGTATGACCACTATCAACCCCGTTCCAGGTGTGATTTTAGACCTTAGCTCCAGTTGTCCTAAGCACATCCCTGCTGCCTGCATGCACCCACCAGGCTCACCAAATTCACCCTTTTGGGTCGATTACGTGAGCCCGATTACTATTGTGCGATGCGTGGCCAAAGCGATACTCTAGGACAGGAACGAATCATCGTCGGCCGACCCAAGAGGCAGCGTAAGAACAGACGATAAGGTGGATGCCATCTTCAGATTCTCAGGAACGAGTTTGAGAGAAATAAGCGACACTTGACGGTTGTGGGCTTATCCTTGTAAGCTTGCACCGCAAAAGGACTAGCCATCAGGGAGAAAGGACAAGGTCTTGGGTTCAAAAAGAAAGAGGCGAATTGGAATCGTTCTGGCCACAATCGCAGTGGCCCTGATCACTTTTGGGGTAGTGTGGGTCACCATCATCTTCCCCGGCCTGAAAAAGCTGCCTGCTGACCTAAACCAGGCCGTGCAATATCAAGGGACCGTGACGGTGCTCGATCCCGAAACGTACCAGCCAGTGACCTATGACGACGTCATCCTAACCAGAAGGTGCCAGGCAGTCCGTTCCAGTGGCGACGTGATCTACATTGAGGAGGAGGTCAGCTTTGTGGATAGCAAAACCGGGCTGGAGATCTCGTCGCTGTATGGAAGTGAACTGCTGGCAGTGGACAGGGTATCCCGCGCCAATGTACCGGGGTACGGTGACGAGAATCGGGAGGGTTTATGGCAATTTCCCCTGGATGTGAAGACAGGCCAGGATTACCCCGTCTGGCTTACCGGTAGCCCCACAACTCTGGATGCCCGGTACGTTGGCGAGAAGGACTTCCGCGGGTTACATGTTCTTGTTTATGAGATCGCCACTCCGGACGAGGGTGTTACCACCCCCGCCGGGATATTCACCCCCGAGATGCAGCTATATCGATGGATTAAGGTGAGGGTGGAGCCTGCCTCCGGGGTAACCGTCTATATGGAGGACACCCAGAAAAGAACCTCGAAGATTCCCGTCTTCGATGATTTGTTTCCCAACACGGGTGATATAACGTTCACCGACATGACTGTGTTCGAAACCAGTCTGGTATTTACTGAAGAGACCATTGAAAGAGAGGTTGATGACGCCAGCTTCTATCGCTGGGCACTCTCCTGGGGCAACACCTATTTACCATGGCTGGTCTTCGGGTTTGGTGTGGTCATGGGGCTCCTGGGATCGATACTTGTGATCGGAGTCAAAGTCAAAAGGATCCCAATAGCCAAACCTGCGAAGGACGACCTGGCGCAGGTGCAACCTACTAGCCTGAGGCTCAGTTCGTAGGGTTAGCCCTGCATACTCTCGGCCCAGTTCCGAAACTGTGGCATGATGTCAACGGTGTTGGCTCTTTCCCTCACTTCTGGCGCAGAGCTTGCGTCCCTCAATAAGACAGTCCAACTCTGTCCAAGCCTCTTGCACAGCTCTCGACGTGCAACAGATTCAAAATTGACATGCCAATAGGAAATGACGTACTATATATGGGACCAGGCATGAAACTCCACGCAAAATCTGCACCAAGTACAACATTACGACCGGGCCTCAACTTCCTGAACAGCCGATTTCCTTGTTGAATCCCGGTAGTAATGTTGTCTGGATGAGAAAACCTCGAAAAGGAGAAAAAGGATGGTAGGGATAGTCTCTTACGGTGCTTACATTCCCATGTACAGACTGAGTCGTGACACAATCGCCTCTGTCTGGGGAAAGTCCCTGGGTCGGGGAGAAAGGGCTGTAGCCAACGCTGACGAAGACAGCATAACCATGGCAGTAGAAGCAGTTGTCGATTGTCTCACCGATATAGATCGGCAGGTAGTCGACGGACTTTATTTTGCCTCCACTACGTCACCATACAAAGATAAACAAGCAGCAAGTATAGTCAGAGCCGCCGCCGATCTTCGGGAAAACATAGATACCATGGATCTTGGCAGCTCTCTGAGGTCCGGCGCTAACGCGATGACCTCTGCTATGAATGCCATTAAAGCAGGAGAGGCTAACAGAATCATGGTAGTTGCTTCAGAGGGCCGACTGCCGGCCCCAAATTCGGAATTTGAGCCTGTCTATGGCGATGGGGCGGCTGCCTTCCTGCTGGGAGACTCAGATGTTGCTGCTATTATTGAGGGACACTATACGCTTTCCAGTGAGTTCATGGACGTATGGCGCAAGGCAAACGATACCTACGCCTGGGCTTGGGAAGACCGGTTCATCAAGGATGAGGGGTACGAGAAGATCTTGCCTCAAGCTGTGAAGGGGTTGATGCAGAAGTACAATCTGACCCCCCAGGACTTCACCAAGGCAGTCTTCTACGCCCCAGATGCCAGATCGCATGCCGCAATAGCCAGGAAAATCGGACTTGATCCCAAGACTCAGGTGCAGCAACCTCTATACGATTCCGTAGGTGATACAGGCTGTGCCTTTGCCCCCATGACGCTGGTGGCTGCCCTGGAGGAGGCCAGACCTGGCGACAAGCTCCTTTTCGCCTCCTACGGTGATGGGGCCGACGCCTACGTGTTGCAGGTGACAGAGCAGATCGAGAAGGTCAGGGACAGGCGAGGGATAGGACGTCACCTGGCCTCCAAGATGGACCTCTCCAATTATGGCGTTTACTTGCAGATGCGCAGCGTGATAGAGTCGGCGCCTAATCTGCGCCCCGCCCGCCGCTCCTCCCTTTCGTCCGTGTGGAGAGATCGCAAGATGTTCTATGCCCTGTACGGGCAAAAATGCAAGAGCTGTGGCAAAATCCAGTATCCCAAACAGCGACTTTGCATTTACTGCCAGGCGAAGGACAACTTCGAGGAAATAAGGCTGTCTGATAAGAAGGGCAAGCTTTTCACCTACAGCATAGACGAACGGGCCAGGGAAATAATGCTGCCCCTGGTCAGAGCGGTGATCGACCTCGAAGGCGGCGGCAGGTACTATTCTTCACTGACCGATCGGGACACCGAAAAGATCGATGTCGGCATGGACATGGAGCTAACCTTCAGGCTGGTCTTTGACGGAACGAGAGAAGGATCGGGCTTTCGCAACTACATGTGGAAGGCCCGACCTATAAGATGTTAGGAGATAGTTGAGATGGCAGAAAGCATAAGGGATAAAGTTGCTATTATCGGCATGGGTTGCCCCCCGTGGGGCGAGAGATGGGACTCAGATATCTTTGACCTGATCACCGAAGCCAGCTTCGGTGCCTTTGAGGACGCTGGAGTAGAACCCAAGCAAATTGAAGCATGCTGGGTGGGATATTACATCAATGATAATGCCACTACCGGCCTTGTTGTCGCCCAGACACTGCAACTCCAGCAAATACCCATCACCCGTGTAGAAAACGGCTGCGGCTCCGGATCAGAGGCAATCCGGGGAGCTGCTTATGGCCTGGCCTCCAAGCAGTACGACCTTGTTCTGGCACTGGGATTTGAAAAGCAGAAGGACGTTGGTTTTCCCGGCCTGATTGTCGCGGGGGCCCCGGGGAAAGTCTACCCCATGTACGCCGCAGAGCAGGGTGCTGCACCGGGACGTTATGCCATGTCAGCTACGGCCTACTTCCGCAAGTATGGGTTGAGCCGGGAGGAAGGCAAAACCACGCTGGCCAAGATTTCGGTAAAGAGCCACCACAACGGTGCCCGGAACCCCCGGGCCCACCTGAGACGAGAGATTACGTTGGAGCAGGCGGTTAACGCCCCCATAATTGCCTGGCCCTTGGGGCTCTTCGACTGCTGCGGGGTAACTGATGGTGCCGCAGCAGCCGTTATGTGCCGCACCGAAGATGTCAAGAAGTTCGCCGCTAACCATCCTCACGACTACGTAACCATCAAGGGCTTCGGCATCGCTGCCAGCCCGGGATGGGGGAAAGAGAGAGAGGACTACGACTTCACCTACTGGGATGCCACCGAAGCGGCCGCCAAGCAGGCATATGCTCAGGCAGGGATAAAGAATCCTCGAAAGGAACTGAGCCTGGCCGAGGTCCACGACTGCTTCTCCATCGCCGAGCTGGTAGGAGTGGAGTCCATGGGTATCTGTGAGTACGGACATGGCAAGGAAGACGTGGACGCAGGTGCCTGGGAACAGGAAGGGGAGATACCGGTAAACATAAGCGGCGGGCTGAAGTCCTCCGGTCACCCTATTGGCGCCAGCGGCTGTCGGGAGGTTTTCGAGTTCTACACCCAGTTCCAGGGGAAAGCAGAAGAGCCGTCCCGCCAGTTG
>JAUWXW010000127.1 GCA_030616195.1 Chloroflexota bacterium
CACACTGATAGTTAGCGCTAGTCCTGTTCGTTTATGATCTCTGCCACCATTTCCGCTGTCCTACCCACAAGCTGGTGGCACTTCTCAACCTCCGGGCCTGAGAAGAATTTTATCGCTGCCGTTAGGTCCGAGAAGTCAACCTGTGTGATTTCACGGCAGTCTGTGGTTCCAAATTCCTGCTCAAAGCTCCTGACCAGGCTACCTGCTTGCTCCGTCCCTTGTAGTACACATAAGAGCCCCTGATCAAGGCCTTCACGGCCATACTTCATACCCAACACCATCACTGCCCCCAGCAGTGCGCCACAGGTCTTGCCTGCCTTGGCTATGCCACCGACAAAACAGCTAGAAGCTTTGAAGGTCAGCTCATCCTCCATACCCAATAGCTCCTGAAACGTGGCTAACACCACCTGACTGCAGCCGTAGAATTGGCAATGATAGGCATAAGCTTTCTCTCGGGCCTCCTTTTTGAAAGCCTCTTTAGAGATTTTACTTGCCACAATGAAACCTCCTAATGATAGCTCAGCGGGGCGGATTTGAACGGGTCGTATCCCCGATGTTGCCTTTGGCTAGCCCTATTGTTGCACAAAATGGCTGATTGCACCATGGGGGCTGGGATGCCTCATTTCTTAGTGCCGAGGCACCTGTTAGCAAGCCGAGAGCTTCGCCCTAAGCTTGACAAATGGGGACGGGTGCGCTATTATTGGCGACTACCAGATTCACATGGGAGATGCTTTAGCCAGCGTCTTCGCAATCAGCTTTCCGAATTCGTTCCCTCAAAAGGGACCTCAGTAGCGAGGTATAGACCTCGCTCCCGTAAGCAAAATGTAGAGATCGGCCCTGAGCGCTGGTCTCTCCACTACTGTGCGAGCGTTGTTTAACCTTCTCGCACCGGTTGTAGAGCCCAGAACTAATGGAGCCGTTGTTTTCGAAGTTTCCTGCTAAAGAAAAAGGAGGATAAAGATGAAAAGGTGGCTATCGATAGCAGCAGTGATGGTCTTCTGTCTGTCGCTGGTGATCGGTATCGCCTGCGGCGGAGGAGGTGAGGAGGAGGAAGGGGTAAAGAAGTTGAAGTTCGGCATCGGGATACCGCTTTCTGGCGCTGCGGGGGCCGTCGCCGGCTGGCCGTTTAAGTGGTCAGCGGAGATCGCCGAAGAGTGGTACCCCGAGTTTACTGTAGCCGGACAGCGATATAAATGGGATTTCGTCTATGAAGATACGATGCCTGGCAGCGTCATTAGCCCCGCCGGCGGGCATGCTGCGGCGACCAAGTTCATCTATGACCAGCATGTAGACTTCATGTTTCTCACTCCCATCGATGCCGCGATAGCCGGGATGATGATAACTGAGGAGTTAGACCCGCCGATGATACTCTTCATTGGGTATGGTGGCATGTTTGATATTGGGCCCGACTATCCCCATACCTTCGTCAACATGCAAATTGGTGATTTGGAGTATTTACCCCTCTTTGACTATATCGCCAAGGAGCACCCTGAGGTGAAGCGTACGATTGCCGGTAAGGGTGGAAGTCAAACCACGGACACCGCATACACTGGCATTAAGGCGGCTTGCGACTACTATGGTATTGACCTTACGACTACGGAAAGCAGCGGTGAAATGGTGGTGGAATATTATCCCCAAGCAACCAGTTACATGACTCACGACCCTGACATGATTTTTGGTAATGCCGGCTTGTTGAAAGCCATGTGGGACCTGGGCTATGAAGGGCTCTGTGCCAGCAATTTCTGGGCTGAGGCGGGCTGGGGGGAGGTGCCCTGGGATAAGGCGGCAGGAAACGTATACGTATTTATGCCCCACCCAATGCAAGAGCCGTGGCCTGAAGTGGCGGCCTTCGCTACCGAGTTTGAGCACCGCTTTGGTGTAGAGGTTACACCGGCCATATTGCTTACGCCTTTGATGGTCCAGGTAATGAGCCAGGCCTTGGAGCAGGCAGGAACTGTGGATGATGTGGAGAAAATTGTGGAGGCTCTGGAGACCGGGACCTTTGACACCATGGTGGGGCCGGTCTACTTTGGTGGTGAGGAGTTTAATGGCATCGGGCATACGTTAATGTTGCCCCAGCCGATCTGGAGGGTCACGGGGCCGGGCGAGTATGAGGTAGTAGCGTATTACACCGCGGAGGAGCTAGAGGCGCTAGCGATTGAGATTTACGGGGTAAGATAGTTAGACTTCATTGCCTGGACTTGCCAGCATAGGATTTCCATCTTGTCGGTGGAATTCATCTGCTCACCCGGTTTCTGACTGCTGCCACGGATAGCCATTTTCCCCAGTGAGTATCGGGTGATAAAGGTGTAGGCCCTCGGCCTACTTCTTAAGCTAACCTCGTTAGCATGTAATGTATCATCAAATCTGCCATCGGAGGTACAAACAATGTACCGTAGGATGCTCGTTCCACTGGACGGCTCCGAGTTGGCTGAAGTAGTCCTTCCCTATGCCAAGGAACTTGCTGGGAGGCTGGATCTGGACGTAATCTTGCTTCATGTTTGCAGCCCAGATGAAGGCAAATTGGTTCCCATGCATCGAGCCTATGTCGAGCGGGCGGCTGAGATCATAAGGCGTCAGTCAGCGGAGGTTCAGCAAAGGGCAGGCATTCAACAAGGAGGTGGAGCGGTAGAAGCGCGAGGTGAACTGGCTGCGGGCCACCCCGCTGAGGAGATCCTTCGTTATGCTGAGGAGAACGACGTCGATCTGATACTCATGGCAACCCATGGCCGCTCTGGAATCAGGCGCTGGGCCATGGGAAGCGTGGCCGATAAGGTCCTCCACGCATCAAAGGTCCCTGTTTGCCTTGTTCGAGCCGGGATTCCCGAAGAGATCGTTCATGACAAATGGCCATGGAGAACAATGCTGGTCCCACTGGATGGTTCAGAGCTAGCTGAATCGGTGCTTCCTCATGTCGAAGCGCTGGCAAAACAGCGGGGTGCTGAGCCGGCGGATGTGGCTCTACTCATGGTTTGCGAACCCCGGATCATCCCGTCAAGTTATCCTTATGGTGTGCCTTTGAGCTTGGAGGGGGTGCAGGAGGAAACGGATAGGTGTAAGCGGGAAGCTGAGGAGTACCTGGCTGGAGTGGGGAAGCGGCTTAAGGATGTCGGTCTTAGGGTGCGCTCAGAGGTGCTGGTGGGCAGGCCCGCTGATGACATCGTTGACTATGCGAATAGAAATTCCGTTAATCTCATTGTCATGGCAACCCATGGGCGCTCTGGACTCAGCCGTTGGGTCATGGGCAGTGTCGCCGACCGGGTTGTGCTAGGAGTCTCCAGCCCGATCTTTCTGGTGAGGCCGCGCTGATCTGGTTCAGGTCAAGTCCAAGGCACATGAGGGTGGCCAGTTTAATGCAAGTGAGGCTGGGCAGATAGCTCGGCCTTTTCTACCTCCGGTTCGACCCCAGCGCGGTAGCATCTAAGGGTGCATCTCCTTCGGCGTGACCACTGGCCTGTGGTGCTCCGAGCGGGCTTGACGCCCAGAGACCCTGGGGGCTATTATCACCGCGTTAGGCTCAGGACGGCAACGGCGCCATCCAAAGCTGAGATGGGAGATGCGGGATAATATGTCTTTGCCTGCCTCCAGGGCCTCCCAGGAGCAACCTAGACGAGGTCAACCAAGATAGATGGTGAGTCCCGATTGAGCGCTAACAGCACGGAAGCCCCTTTTTCGATCTATAACGCTGTGACAGGTTGGCGGGCTATTTGGCTGTCTGAGCAACAAAGCAGGCAATTGCTTACATAGGTGGATATGAAAGCAGAAACACCTGAGCCCACCTCAGCCAATAGCTCGAAAAAGCCACAGCCCCCGGTTCGAAAATGGAATTACGGGTGGGTGGTAATAGGGGTGTTTCTGGTTATCGATTCCTCGATCATGGGGTTGACCTTTTCCCTGGGGCTCATGTTGCCCCTCATAAGCGATGACTTGGGGATGAGCCTCCGTCAGTCGGGATGGCTGGGCTCGGCCAACTGGATGGTGAATGCTATCCTCGCCGTCTTCTTGGCTAGCTGGCTATCCCGCTATAGCCCCAAAAAACTAATTACCCTGGCCACCCTTTTCGGTGCCCCCCTGATCTTCGTCCATGGCTGGGCTCCCAACTACTGGGTCCTGCTCCTGAGTCGCGTCGCCTTTATGGCCGTCACCCTGGCGCGCTTGCCCGCCCGGCCCCTTCTCATCCAGCAGTGGTTCCCCGTGGAGAAGATCGCCACGGTGAACGCGGTGCTGACCATAGGCATGGGGGCGGTAGGGGGCACTATGATATTCTTTATGGGCGATCTTATAGAGGCGCTCAATGGATGGAGAAATACCTTCTACCTCTTTGGCTTTATTTCGGTCCTTGTTCTCGCTGTCTGGGTCATCCTGGGCCGGGAAAACCCTGCCTCTGCCGCAGGTATGAGAAGAGAGGCGCGGGAGCGATTGCCGCTCAAAGCCCTTTTCAAGTACAAGGTCCTATGGCTGGTGGGCCTGGGATTAGCTGGCGCCGCGCTCAGCTGGGGAACCATGTTTACCTTGTGGCCACAATATGCCATACCAGAGGGGATCGTCACCCTGAAGCAGGCAAGCCGTATCCATGGCCTTGGTATGTATGGGTTCATGGCTGGAGCTATTCTCTGTGGTCTCATCTCAACAAGGATTGGCCGTCGAAAGCCTTTGCTCTGGGTGCCAGGACTCCTTTTCCCCTTCTTAACCCTGGGCATACTTTTCTCCCACTCCTTCACCGTGATCGCTATTCTCTGGACAATTTGGGGCATCATGTTTATCTTTTTCCCCATTGTGATGACCATACCCTATGAGATCCCGGGGATAAAGCCTCAGGAGGTAGCTGTGGCTACCGCCTTCGTTATGACCATGTTTACTGCAGGGGCTGCCTTGGGGCCGATAATGGCGGGACATCTTGCCGACGCCTTTTCCCTCAAGCTAGCCCTGGGGGTATCATGCCTCTTCGGCGTCCTCCTGTTCATCTCTGGACTGCTAATTCCGGAAACAGGCCCGCGGGCGCGAGCTGACAAGGGATGACGCTGAAGGGAAAGAATTGAGGCACTACCGCCCTCCTTTGTGAAACCCTGTCCCGACGACTGCAGGCGATGAAGCTCCACTATCTCTCCGCGTAAACCTCTTCTGCTATCGCCTCCGACTGTCCTGGGGTGTATACTTTTATTACCCGATATTGATCCTGCCCCAGGACCTCGTAGATGGGAGACGGCCACACTAATACATGCCCAATTTGGTTAAGCGCCTCACCACCATAATGGACGAGACCAACCGAGCTATAAAAGCTACCACGCTCCATAGTCTCTATAATCTTGTCCACATCATCCACAGTGCCGGCCTGCTTTAACACCTCGGTATATACCTGCAGGAGAATAAACGTCTGCATTGACGCCGCTGTGAACTCTACACCATAGCGCTGTTCAAACTCGGCAGCGATGGAGCTCACCTCAGGCCACAGGCCCCCGAACGGGTGTGGCATATAGACTAGCATACCCGCGGCCTTATCCCAGTCTACCGCCCCGGCTGACACTTCGGTCCAGTGGAAAGAGGCACAGAACCCTTCATAGCTGAAGTCCCATAGAGCTTTAAACTCAGGCAAGATGCCTATAATGAGGTCGGGGTGGGAGGCCATCATCTTAGTTGCCAGGGGGTAATATTCCACCATGCCCCATGGGACTGCCTCGGCCCGAAGTTCAAGACCATAGTAGTCACAACAGCCCTTGACAGCATCGAGCATGGTTTGCC
>JAUWXW010000190.1 GCA_030616195.1 Chloroflexota bacterium
CGACCCTACAAGACCGATGCTGGTTACTATATCAACCCCTGTCCCATTATGTCAAGGCCTTGCCGGTTGAAGATAAGAAGGTGAGACCCCACCCCACGCAGTGAACTGGGTCTGGCCGTGCTGCGCCCAGCCTACCAGTTTCTGTGCTGAGTTTTCTGTGCTATAGTATTGCCAGGGAGGGGCTCCGTCAAGCGCAGGGGAGTGGGCTTGGTGAGATTGGAGCAGGGTTTTGACTAGGGATTGGGACGGGAATCTGGTGAGGAGACAGAAGAGCAGTATCCCGAAATAACCGAAATAGGCGAAGGAGGGCGCCAAATGTACGACTGGGACCTTGGTGATCCTGTTTTCAACGCCTGGGTGCGGCTACGTCAGGCCTGGGAAGCTGTGGCACAAAGTCTGGAAATCGAGCTTGATATGTACCACACCACGCTGCCTCAGATCGACATTCTAATAATTCTGAGTGCGAGCAAAGCGCCTCTCACCCCCAGTGAGATAGCTTCCTACATATTTCGGGAACTACATAGTGTCTCCGGACTGCTGACGCGAATGGAAAAGGCTGGGTATGTAAGAAAGGTCAGGACCAGAAAGGACCAGAGGGTGGTGAAGGTGCGGATGCAACCAAAGGGGGAAGAGCTGGTGAAGAAAGCTGTAGGGTCCGGCTTTCCGCATGCCCGTCGGATAATGAGATCCTCGCTGTCTGAAGAGGAGATCAAGCAACTGGACCAGCTCCTCAAGAAGCTACGTAACGGGGCCCTGCAGGAATTAGGACTGAAGACAAGACCCCTTCCAGCCACCATCGATGCTGCGACGATGTTGAGTAGACAGGCCTGAGCGTATCCGCTATCTCCCCATGGTCTGAGCTATGACGACTGAAAGGCCAACCGCTACTGAGGTGGGATGGGTATGATGGGTGAGAATCGATACAAGTGCGATGATAGGCTGGCGGGCTAGCTTTACATCATAACTAACCCGCCATCGACGCTGATGGTCTGTCCAGTGATATAGGAAGCGCAGTCGGAGGCCAGGAAAACAACCACGTTGGCTATGTCCCGTGGGCTGCCCAACCGGCGTATAGCACACCCGGCTACCTGCTTCTGCAGGTATTCAGGGCTGTAAGAATCGAGGACTCGCTTATGCCAGAAGCTGCCCTCCCCGGCGTCCTCCTCCTTTTCCGGAACGATCCAGCCAGGACAGACGGTATTGATGTTTATCCCGTGGCGACCCAGCTCCCTGGCTAAAGCCTTGGAGAGGGCGATCACCGCACCCTTGGTTCCTGAGTAGGTGACCCCTTTGGGTACACCTGCCCGCCCGGCATCAGAACTGATGTTGACAATCTTGCCATACTTCCGTTCCACCATGTGATCGGCCACGGCCCGGGTACAGTTTATGACACTCCAATAGTTTAGACTTATCTCCTTTTCAATTTCGTCGTCCGGTTTTCCCACAAAAGGAACCTGATTTGACCAGCCAACGTTGTTGACCAGCACGTCTATGCCACCAAAGGT
This sequence comes from Chloroflexota bacterium, assembly GCA_030616195.1. Next base: position 1,506 of record JAUWXW010000190.1, read on the forward strand.
GTCCAATGTCTTCTTCACCATTGCCTGCACTGAGTCCCAATCGGTTACGTCTGTCTTGACCGGTACAGCATGACCCCCCAACGCCTTGGCGTCGTCTACCGTTTTCTGTGCCTGCTTTTCGTCCAGGTCGGCGTTTACTATGTTCGCCCCTTCCTTGGCAAAAGCCAGGACAATGCCTCGACCAATATTCGAACCCCCTCCTGTAATGATCACCGTCTTTCCCGCTAGACCCAGATCCATGTTTTGAACCTCCTTTTCAAGGGTCTCTGCCCTGGAAATCAAAACTCAAGAATCGAGCTTTTTGGGGCACGGCACGCCGTGCCCCTTCGTGGCAATGACACAGAAATACACAGCCATCACCTCCCCTGCGGCGGAGCCGGATTGACATAGCCCTTCAGCAAGGTGGGCAAACACTTTTCCACCTCCTCCCAGGTCCACCTACCCTCTTTGTCCCAATCCCTGGCAAAGGTGACCATCTCTACGGGAGGTGACCAGTAAGACAGTTTGTGTCCGGCAGCGCCAAATATGCAGCCGTTTATGTGACTGGCCGCGTCGCTGCAAAGGAAGGCCACTATTGTCCCCATGTATTCCGCAGGCGCCAGGTAGACTGCCTCGTCGTACTGCTCCTGGGTCCACAGCCCAGCTTCCACCCTCTTCCTAAAACCGGCCATCAACTCCGGGTCCAGGAGGAAGCGTGTTCGGGCCGCCGGGGCGATGGCATTACAGGTTACGCTGTACCTGCCCATCTCCCAGGCAGTGGCAAAGGTCAAGCTGGCAATGGCTCCTTTGGCAGCACTGTAATTCACCTGCCCTGTGGCTCCTACCCGCTCGTCAGAGGTGCAATTCAGGATCCTGCCATATCTCTGCTGCCTCATCAGCACACAAGCATGCCTGGAGAGGTTGAAGGTACCCTTGAGATGGACAGCCATTACCCTATCCCAGTCATCCTCTGACATATTGAAGATCATCCTGCCTATGCCGATTCCAGCTATATTGCACAGTATATCTATCCTGCCAAAGGTATCAACGCAGGTCTTGACCATATCCTCAGCAACCTTGAAATCAGCTACGTCACCGTAATGAGGAACCGCCTTAACACCCAGTTTGCGGCACTCCTCCACCACTTCGTCCGAGGGCGTCTTATCGGCGCCCGTCCCATCTTTAGCTCCTCCCAGGTCGCAAACAACAATATTGGCCCCCTCCTCGGCCAGGGCCAGGGCTACCGCCCTGCCGATTCCTCTACCCGCACCGGTCACCACTGCGTTTCTACCCTCTAACCTTCCAGCCATTTCTATCCTCCTCGCCCCTGCTTTTCCCATTGTAACCCGTTTGGGGCCTCCCCACCATACCTGTGCCAATGTACCGCCTATAGAGTCCTAAGTGATCGCTTCGTTTCCGAATTGACCTAGCTTACAGGCGTCGTTACACTAAATTAGAGTATCAACTGAGACGGCTAGCGATCGCCGAAAACAAGGCAAGGTCTTCTTTAACGACTACGGCGAGGGGGAAAGATGTTCGTAGCTGGTATAGACATAGGCTCACGCGGTGCCAAGGGTGTGATCATGGAGGACGGCAACATACTGTCCTATTCCCTTTGTGACACCGGCCCGGAAAGCGTCAAGACAGCCCATCTGACTATGGAGGAAGCGCTTAAGGGGACTGGGCTGTCCCTCAAGGATTTCAGCTATATCGTGGCTACTGGCTATGGAAGGGTCCTGGTGCCCTTCGCCAATACCAACATCTCCGAGATCTCCTGTCATGCCCGGGGGGCTCATTGGTACTTTCCCTCGGTGAGGACCATCCTGGACATGGGAGGGCAGGACTGCAAAGCAATTAACTGCGACGAGAACGGGCGGGTAACCAACTTCATCATGAATGATAAGTGCGCCGGGGGTACCGGCAGGTTCCTGGAGGTGATTGCTGACGTATTGCAGCTCCCTCTGGAGGAAATCGGCAGCCTGTCCCTGGAGTCAACGCAAGACTTCCCTTTCAGCACGGTGTGCGCTGTCTTCGCCAAATCTGAAGCCCTGGCTTTGCTGAAGAAAGGGGTAGCCAAGAGTGATATCCTGGCCGGGCTGCACGATGCCATAGCGGTCCGCTCCCACAACCTGATGAAGAGGATATCAATAGAGGAGGACTTCACCATCACCGGTGGCATCTCCAAGAATATCGGGATGGTGGAGAAGCTCAAAGAGAAGGTAGGCCTGGAGCCTGTTCTGGCTCCCGACCCTCAGATTATTGGCGCCGTGGGAGCAGCTCTTTTTGCCCGGGAGAGAGCCCAGACACAAGGAGAGTGAAGTGAGAGCTAATTACGGGTATACCGACGGCACCGGAGATTATTTCATTGTCATCGATACCGATAAGTGTGATGGCTGCGGCGAATGTGTAACTGCATGCCCGGAGAATATCTTTGAGCTGGCTGAAGATGACTATGGCAAAGTGGTAGCCGTGGTCAGGGACGAGCTGAGGAAAAAACTGGGGTTTCTATGCCCCGGCTTCGACCTCGTGTGCAGCAAAAAGGAAGTGAACTGCCATACCGCATGCAAGAATGAGGCTATCGGCCACACCTGGTAGATTCAACTCTACTGTAGGGGAGCCTTTCCAGGCTCCATCAAGAGATTCCCAGTTCTCCCTCCCCTGGAGGGAGGGAGTTAGA
>JAUWXW010000055.1 GCA_030616195.1 Chloroflexota bacterium
TCCGGAGGAGCGCCTGCCGTTGCCCCGGTGCCCAACCTGAGCTGTCGCATAAACTCACTGGCTGGCATGTCACGGAAATTCACACACTGATAGTTAACCAACCCCCTGAATATGGCCAGTACCTTCTCGTTTTGAGTGTATCGAAGAAGCCAATCATGAATTGAGATGGAACCGGAAGGCTCGTTCCAGCTGAAGGCGCGGCGAACGGCGGCCATCAGCCTGGCGGTCTCACTCTCATCGGCAAACTTGGAGATCAGATCTCTGAGCCCGCCTTTTGGTGCTACCGGATAGTCCTTGCCACCCATCCTGAAGCAGATTTCCGCAGGAAAAGAACGGACCGGGAAATCCGCTCCTACCTCTTTGAAGAGGCTCTCCACTACTCCCCCTGTCTCCACATACAGCGCACCTGTGGGAAGCGTAAAACCCTTGTATTGATAGGATGACGCCCTGCCACCTACGAAGGGCAGCTTCTCAACCACCAGCGTCTTGTAACCGTAATGCGCCAACAGTGCAGCAGCACCCAGTCCGCCCATGCCAGCGCCTATGACGGCTACGTCATACCTCTCCCGCTTCACTTATCGCCTCCGACGAACCCAATCGAGATCATTGACTGACAATCAGACTTATTCGATGATCCTCCCACAGCCGAGTCTCTATCTCGCTGTCAAACCAGTGCTTGTGCAGCTTGCTCTCCGACCTATCCAGGATAAATATAATCACGTAAGGGTATTGCACCGAGCACACGAGTGCCTGCCCAATAGCCGGCGCTACTAGCTCAGCTACATCGTTATCCCTCTTGGCCAGCCTTACCTCCATAGCCACCACCGGCAACTCTCCCATCTCTATTGCTATGTCCGGCGAGAAGTCTGTGCCATAAGCCCAAACAGGTTTGATCTTCCCCCTGTCCCTTCCCTCTACCCAAACGGAGGCAAGGTCCCCAAATAGAGCACTAACATACTGTGTAATTAAGTCGCCAACATCCAGCAACAGTTCGGTCTCGTCTTCATAGCCCTCAAACTCGGTTTCCTGCAACCTCTCACAAAGCCCATCAATAACCTCGGTCGCCTCAACCTTATTCAGCATTACAAGAGCCCCCTTTCTACGCCGTCACCATTGCGATCTACCGCTTCGTGAATTGCCTATTTGCTTTCCTTTATCGTAAAGCATTATCTCAGTGCAGGCAAGAGTGGTTTCTGAGATTGCTTCGTCGCTATCGCTCCTCGCAATGACACGGGAATGCAAACCGACCGACTCGTTCTAGAATAACTGTCCATGGGACTGAGTTCAATATTCGGCGCAGGCAGGTAGCACTAATTGTCGGCCCTCTTTGCTCTAGAGCTTCGGCCTCTGCTTGTGCCATTCGGTAGCCTGTTCATAGGCAAAGGCAATGCGCAACAGCACCTCTTCGCTAAGCGGCTTCCCGATAATCTGCATACCCACCGGCAGCCCGTCAGCAAAACCGGCGGGAATCGAAATAGCCGGAACTCCAGCGATATTTATGGGCAGGGTGCAGACATCGCTGAGATACATCTGAAGCGGGTCATCCACCTTCTCACCAATTTTGAAGGGCACCGTAGGCGAAGTAGGGGTAATCAGAGCATCGAACTTTTCGCAGGCCTGGTCGAACTCCTGCCTTATCAGCGTACGTACCTGCTGCGCCTTAAGATAGTAGGCGTCGTAGTAGCCCGCCGATAGGGCATAGGTGCCAAGCATAATACGCCGCTTCACCTCAGGACCGAAGCCACCTTGCTTGGTCTTTTCCATGGCATCCCACATGCTCTCCGCCTCCCCTGCCGAGAAACCGTACTTCACCCCGTCATAGCGAGCCAAATTGGCCGAAGCCTCAGAGGGAGCAATAATATAGTAAGCAGCTAAACCATAACGGGTATGAGGCAAAGACACGCCCCAGTCTACCTCTGCCCCCAACTCTTCCAACCTGGCAACAGCGGAACGGATTGCCTCTTCAACCCCCTTCTGCATCCCCTCTACGAAGTACTCCTGCGGCACTCCCAGGCGCAGCCCCTTTAGATCAGGAATGAGCGCCTCCCCATAGTCAGGTACGGGCTGGCGCAAGGAGGTAGAATCCCTGGGGTCATGACCGGCGATCGCATTCATCACCAGGGCACAGTCGGTGACATCCTTGGTCAGGGGACCAATCTGATCAAGGGAGCTGGCAAAAGCTACCAGCCCATATCTTGATACCCTACCGTAAGTTGGCTTGAGGCCTACAATGCTGCAGAACCCCGCCGGCTGGCGAATGCTTCCCCCGGTGTCAGAGCCAAGGGCATAAATAGCCTCGTCCGAAGCTACAGCCACCGCCGGGCCCCCGCTGCTGCCGCCGGGAACACGGCTCAAGTCCCACGGATTATGGGTGGGGGAAAAGGCAGAGTGTTCAGTGGAAGAGCCCATGGCAAACTCGTCCATATTCCCCTTGCCTACCATCACCATGCCGCAGCCATTCAGCCTCTCCACCACTGTAGCGTCGTAAGGCGGGATAAAGTTCTCCAGCATCCTGGAGCTGCAGGTGGTGCGCGTGCCCCTGGTGCACATGTTGTCCTTGATCACCGCCGGGATGCCCGTAAGCGGTGTCCCGTTACCCTGCCTGATCCTCTGGTCGGCTTCGTTCGCCTGCTGCAAGGCCAGGTCCTCGCTGACGGTTACAAAGGCGCGCAGATCTCCGTCTATTTTACTTATCCTATCGAGGGCGGCTTGGGTAAGCTGAAGAGAGGAGATTTCCCGGCGTCTGAGCAACTCGCCCGCTTCATGAATAGTCAACTGACACAGTTCCATTATTAACTACTCAAGCACCGCCCGCACTCTGAAATAGTCTTCCTCCTGGCTGGGGGCATTGGCCAGTACTTCATCTGCGGGCAGCGACGGCGCAGGTTCGTCGTCCCTCAGCACGTTCCCCAGGGCAATAGAGTGAGCTGTAGGCGGCACATCCGTGGTGTCCACCTGCTGGAGTACCTCAAAGGCCTCCAGTATATCGGATAGCTGCTCCCTGAACCTTTCCACCTCGGCGTCGCTGAGTCCCAGGCGGACAAGGAGGGCCAGACGTTTTACTTCCTCACGACTCAGTTTCATTTTCAAGACAATTGCTTACGAAATAGAACTGTTTAACTTGAAGTGAGCCTAATTATATCATTCGTCGCTTGCTCCAGGCAATTGACGGATGCTTGCTTTCATCTTGACCTCGTGGTGGCGAGCGCCGTCGGCCGCGAGCATTGACAGGCCTCTGCTTGGGAAGCTATGATTACGCGGGTTGGGGTAAAGCCTGGTACGGAATTTCACAGGAGTTGAGACTGGGCAATTTGGGGGTGAGTCTACACCTCACGGAGTAGGTTCAAACCACGTGCCAAGAGACAGAGCGAAAAGTCCAGGGGGAGAGAATGGGCCCGATGGCTCAAGAATGAGCCGGAGGACCTTTCTTGGTATTTCGGCAGGTGCCGCCGCAGCAGTTACTGCCAGCTACGCCATAAAGTGGCCCAGAATCAGCCTCTCCCCAACGCCGGACGAGTACGAAGAGGGAGTCATCACCGAAAAACGGGTGGCCACCTCCTGTCTCAACTGCCCCACCCGCTGCGCTGTCAATGTCAGGGTAGTCAATGGCAAAGCAGTCAGGATAGTCGGCAATCCGAAGTCAACGTACTCCGACGGCAGAGCCTGCCCTCGCTCTCACGTCGGTCTTCAAGTCCTCTACAATCCAGAGCGAATCCAGCGACCCTGGAAGAGAAAGGAAGGGATACCTAAAGGAAAGGACACCGATCCCCAGTGGGAGTCCGTATCGTGGGACGAGGCACTGGGCGACATCGTGGCAAGACTGGGGACCATCAGTGATGCTCCTGGCAAACTGCTGCTTATCCAGGGACTGAACACCGTCAGTGACGGGGACTTGATTCGCCGTTTTGGCCAAGCCTATGGGACCCCCAACCTCATCTCCGAGGAGAACCTGGAGCTGGATGCCGACACCGCTGGTAAGTCATTGGCAGACGGGCGAAATGATAGCGGCTATGACCTGGAGAATAGCAACTATATCCTGGCCTTTGGCGCAAACATCGTTGAGTCTGAAAGGCCCCTGGCGCGAAACCTGCGGATGTGGGGCAAGATACGTCGTGAAAGACCAAACCGGGCCAAGGTTGTGGTAATCGACCCTCGCTATTCTGTTACCGCTGCCAAGGCCGACGAGTGGATACCCATCAAACCAGGCACCGAGGGTGCCCTGGCTATGGCAATAGCCAATGTAATAGTAGGCGAAGGGCTTTACGACGCAACCTTTATCAACAACTGGACATCTGGATTTGATGACTACAAGGATTTTGTAACCACTGATACCTTCAGCCCTGAGCGTATTGCAGGGCACACTGGTGTCAGCGCTGACCTTATCCGTCGCGTAGCCAGGGAATTCGCTCAGTCCAAACCGGCGATTGCCTGGAGTGGCATGGGAGCCACCAGCTGGCCTCACGGCACCTACGCCAGCCACGCCATATTCTGCCTTAATGCCCTGGTGGGCGGCATTGATGCCACGGGCGGGATTGTGTACCAAGAGTCCCCGCCATACGAGGATATGCCAGCTTTAGCCGGAACTGGTCCGGGCATAAGCCTCCGCCAGGCGGCAGAGGGCCTAAGTGCCATAGACACGGTTATCGGCTTTGGCAGCAACCTTATCATGTCCGCCCCGGAGACGAGCACATGGGATGATGCCCTGGCACAGGTGCCCTACTATGTCCACATTGGACCCGCCTGGAATGAAATGGCAAAGTACGCTGATATTGTTCTTCCGGCATGTACCTATCTGGAGGAATGGGCCTACGAGAGTGCCCTGCCAGGATCGGGCTATGCCGAAGCCAAGATAAAGCAACCGGTGGTCGAGCCGCTGCACGATTCACGACCTACAGCGCAAGTAATCCTTGGACTCGCCAGCCAGCTCGGGCCCCCGGTCAAAGACGCCTTTGAGAACATTGGCGGCGACCCGGAAGGATTTGTTAGGTTTCGAACTGCCCCCTTTGTTTCCTGGGACACGTTCAAGGCGGATGGCGTATGGAAGGGACAGGATTATCAATATGGCAAGTACGATCAAATATTCCAGACCACTTCGGGGAAATTTGAATTCCAGGCGGAAAATCTGGGCAGGGTACTGGACAGCGAAACCGAATTCCTGGGCGATGCTTCAGAGTATCCCCTTAAGCTGACAACGTACCATCCTGTGCTAGACGTAAGGAACGGAAACCAGAACTATCCCTGGGCTCAGGAGATATTCCTGGTGATGCATGGCTATGGCTGGGATAATTTCGCCGAAATAAACACCCAGACAGCCGACAACCTGAGAATCAAAGATGGCGATAAGGTGTGGGTTGAGTCTGAGGTTGGCAGAATAAAGGCCAAGGCCAGGGTTTTCGAGGGGATTCGTCCCGGCGTGGTGGCTATTGCCAGTGGCCAGGGTCATTATGCCTGCGGTGAATGGGCAGATGGCATAGGTGTAAATCCTAACCAGATTATGATCCTCAATTACGATGAGGAAAGCGGGCAACCGTGCTTTTTCAATACCAGGGTGAAAGTTTACAAGGCATGAGGCAGTAGATGGCACAGTGGGGAATGGTCATAGACCTGGACAAGTGCATAGGCTGTCAGGCATGCTCAATAGCCTGCAAGTCCGAGAACAATGTTCCCTATGGCTCACCTGATGAGCAAAAGCGAAGGACTGATATCTTCTGGCATAAGGTTATTGCCGTCAGCAAGGGTGAATATCCGACGGCCAATATCGAGATAATACCCATGCCCTGCATGCACTGTGATCATCCCCCTTGTGTGACTGTCTGCCCGGCCAAGGCAACCTACAAACGAGAGGATGGCATTGTGATGCAGAACTTCCGGCGCTGCATCGGATGCAAATACTGTATGGTCGCTTGCCCCTATGGAGCCAGGAGTTTCAATTACAGGGAGCAGGAGGAAGAGGAGTATCAGCGGCCTGATCTGCCTGCTGATCTCGGTCTCGATAACAAGGCGGACATTGGCCCCTGGCCCTTTCCACACCGGACGCACGGCGTGGTTGAGAAGTGCACTTTTTGTTTCCATCGGATAGACCAGGGGATAGAGGAAGGCAAAGAGATAGGCGTGGAGGTGGTGCCGGCCTGTGTTGAAGCCTGCCCGTCAGGTGCCAGATTTTTCGGTGATTTGAGTGACCCCGAAAGCGCAGTCTCAAAGCTACTGGCTTCAAGGGATTCGTTCAAACTGCGAGAAGACATGAGTACAAAGCCGAAGGTGTTATATCTCCCCAGATGAGGGGTTCCTGATATGGAGCTGACTTATACGCCAATTGAGGGCAAATCGAGGCGGTATTACACTGCGGTAGCGGTTCTCGCTGCGGTAGCCCTGGCTGGCCTCATAAGTTTTGCCATTAGTTACTTGAGGGGTCACCAGGTGTTTGGCAGCAGCAATGCAATACCCTGGGGGCTGCCCATCGTTATCGCCATCTACCTGATAGGGCTGAGCGCCGGCTCTCTCATCCTCTCCTCTCTGACCTACGTTTTCGGTCAGGAATCGTACAAGCCTATCGCCCGGGTGGCTGTCTTTCTGGCCGTAGTGCTTATCTTTGGCGCTATGGTAGCCATAGCGGTCGACCTGGGAAGACCGGAGAAATCCTGGCGGCTTTTTATGTTCTTCTACTTGAACAACATGACCTCCATGTTCGCCCTTAACGGGATCCTTTACGCAGGCTATTTCGTTATCAGTCTGACCTATCTCGGAGCTATCCTGGCCAACCAGTTGAAGTGGGTCAAACGGATCGGCATCCTGGCCGTTTGCTGGGCAGTCCTGGTGCACATGGGCACAGGAGCAATCTTCGGGTTCATTGCCACCAGAGAGATATTCTACTCACCGATGAAGCCCTTTGAGTTTCTGGCAGCGGCAATGGTATCCGGACTGGCGCTGCTGATAATAGCTGTGGTACTGACTCTGAGGTTCAGCAAACGCAGTATGGGCCAGGAAGTGATTTTCACCCTGGGGAGGTTATTGTCAGCCCTCATTGTACTCTTGGTGATTCTCGTTTTGGTGGACAAGCTGACCCACTTCTATTCGCCTAACCGCGATGCCACTGTGTTCCTGTTCACCGGGCGATACGCCTGGATTTTCTGGGCTGGTCAAGTAGGACTAGCCTATATAGTACCGCTCATCATCCTGCTCCACCCCAAAGCTAGAAAGACGATTAAGTGGATAATGATCGCCGCGGCATCCGTGGTAATCGGAATATTCTTCGAGAGACTGGCGCTGGTGATTCCAGGGCTGGCCTATCCCTTACATTACTACCCGGGGCACATTGAGGGGGTATGGGGCGAGGTAGGTTCCTTCCCCATACTGCCAACGGAAGTAATCCTGTCAATAGGCATGTTTGCCTTCCTGGGAGTTCTCTATTTCTTGGGATTGAAATTCATGGACGTGCTGCCGCCGTCGATTGAACCTGAACCAGCAGTGGACGAAGCAGCATCGGCTCAGGAGTGACCCGATTTGACAGCGTTTTCTGAAAAAGGCGTTTTTCTCTGTGAGTGCCACGGCAAGGTGAGCGGAGTCTTGCCGATGGATGTGGTATGCCGGTTTCTACAACACAGGCACCCAGGCCTGCCTGTCATTGTGGCTGACGATCTCTGCCAGCCTGGAGTTCTGCCTGGGCTGATTCAAGAGCACGGAATCAAACCGGTAGTACTTGGGGCTTGCTCGCAGCTCAGTTCAAAGCTGCGTTTCTGGGAAGAGCCAGAGGAGGCTGCTGTCGATCCATTTTCCGTCAGGATAGTCGATCTGCTGAGAGAAGCAACCTCCGCGTGGGGCGCCGCCGACCTGGTTGACAGGGTCAAGCTGCTGCTATGGGCTCAGGTAACGCGGCAGGCCAGGTTCAATAATGTACCCGAGCAGGCGCTGAAAGTGCATTTCACCAGACCTCTAGGTGAGATCAGTCGACGTCAGTTCTTTGAGATGCTCCTGCCCCGATATCAGGTGATCCCCTATGTCCGGCCGGAGAAGTGTGTTGGCGGGCAAAGGTGTCACCTTTGCCAGGAGATCTGTGCCTCTAGTGCCGTAGTGATTGATGATAACGAGGTTTTGATCGATAAGCTCAGGTGTCAAGGTTGTGGTGCCTGCGCTGCCATCTGTCCCCACCAGGCCATATCCCATCCCACCTTCTCCCTCGCCCAACTGGACGTGGAGATGGAGGGGCTGCTTCTTTCTGACGGCGACATGCTGGAGCCAAGACTAATTGCAATCACCTGTCAAAGCTGTCTGGCTTCCTTTGGTAGGAGCGAGATAAGCCCCTTTAGTTACGCCCCGAACATGCTGCCCTTAGAGGTCCCGTGCCTGGCCATGATCCCGCCCTGGCTGATGCTGCGTGCCTTTGACCTTGGGGCCCAGGGGCTGGCAATCATCTCAAACAAGGAAATGTGCCAGCTTGGTCTCGACTGCGACCAGTGGCAGGGGAGAGTTCGATTCGTGCAGGAGTTGCTTGAGCAGTGGGGCGTTGAACCGGAGCGCATAAGGGCTTTTGACGGCAGCGGGCTGGAGCCAGAGCTAGCCCCATTCGCTCAGCAGGTTGCCCAACTGCCCCCGACATTGCTCAGGTC
>JAUWXW010000140.1 GCA_030616195.1 Chloroflexota bacterium
GCTCCATACTCCTCGGTAATCAGGGTGGCCAAATCGGCCGCGGATATATTTGCCGGGTCCAGGGCTAGCTCAGTGAGAATCTCGTCATAAGGCCAGCCTGTCTCCGGCTCCACTTCCTCTGAGCCCACCGCATACTCGGCATACTCCCTGATCTGGTAGTCTACCTCGAGCATCTGCATCAGGCCGGCATCGAAGCCGACGACCTGGAGCTTGTTGACTCCGTCACTGGTTATGGCTCCGAGAGCCCCTCCCAGTTCCCTCACGGTGAGGCTATCGTTGTCGGTCTGATCCTGACACAAACCGCCAGGCGACCTCCAGCCATGGTCCCACAGGACAAGGGCATAGTTGGGGGCTGGATATTCAGCCTGTGCCCAGGTGACGAAGTCCACCAGGGTCTGCGAATCCCCCATATTGACCTCGCCCGTCTCCGGGTCGATTGCCGTCTCTTCACCATCCACCGACGCTATCCCTTCGGGGGTCTTGACAAGGACTTGGGAATCACCGCAGTCCGCGCCGTCTAACAGCACCACCACCTGCACCCCGGGGATGTAGTGAGCCGCGGCCATCGCCTCCAGGTTAACCAGGGCTGCTTCCTCAAGATCGTTGTCCGCAGCCATATAGACCATAACTGTCCAATACGGCTGAAGGGGGGGTGGATGCACCCAAACAGTGCAGCTATCGGTTGCCGTCATCGCCGGCCTCTGATAATTGGTAATCACATCTCGGTTATCGGTTACCCGCAGGGTTACCGTATTGTTCCCATAAGCGGCGAAGGAATGTGAGGCTGTGACGCCCTCAGCATCATAGACCCCATCGCTCTCCCAGTCCCACTCATAAAGGACGATCTCGTAGGTGCCGTTGGTGGACTGAGAGCCATCGAAATTCACATCCTGGCCTGCGTCAACCTCGGTGGTATCAAAGCCGTTGGCCCTGGCTACCGCCGTTGGCGGCACATCGTAGCCAGCCCAGGTTAGTATGGTAACCATCCAGGCAGTGGTCAGCTCACTGGACTGCGAATTATGCATAGTATCCCAATAACCACCAGCCTGCTGCCCCCATGCTCCTCCAGGAATCAAAGCATCGGCATATTCCTCCCACCAGTTATGGGCATCGGGACCCGGGATCACCTCCATATTCAGGAGCTCAACGCAGAAGACTTTCATCACGGCATACATGGCATACCCAGAGCCGAAGTGTTCATCATCTGTATGCCAACTCGTATCTATGAACTCGATAGCCCGCTGGATTCGGTCATCATCGGGACCGACGCCGCAGAACAGGAGTCCGGTTATCCCAGCCCCGGCGGTCTTGGCAATATTGAGCCCGTCACTATTGTCCGTATAGCCGAATGCCCCATTGGCATTCTGGGTGTTAGCCAGCCAGGTCTCCAGCCCCGTGCGGACAAAGCCAGGGATGGTGATACCCCACTTGGCCTCAGCTGAATCCATAGCCAGTACCGGCCACTGGGTGCAGGAGTTATCGCTGTCACCAGAGTCCCTCCAGTATCCCCAGCCGCCGTTATCATTCTGGACCATGGCCATGAAGTCTGCCATATCCTGCACAATGTCGTGGTAGGTGCGACCGATAACACCACCAGGGCCAGCTTCTGCTACTCTCCCCGGAGTGCCGCTGCCCACGATGGCTATCATGGCCATACCGACCTCATACATCTCGTGGTTGATGTCATCATAGCAACTTATACCAATGCCGTTGCCATTGGTATCGGAGGCTGGATCGAGGCTCAAGTCAACTACCTCCATCTTGGAGGTGAGGTAATTCAATCCGCGGCGGACGCAGTCCACATAGGGATCCTTGGTGGGATCGCCAGCAGCATTGTGATTGTTGGCCTCAAAGGCCTCCAAAGCGGCCGCGGTGTGAGCCACTGTGTACAGTCCTTCTGCCGCTGCTGCCTGCCAGAAGCCAAAGTCTACCTCGCCATCGCTATACCGGTACTGCTGCTTACACAGCCACCACAAGCCTTCATCGACGGCGATATCCGCCTTCACCTCACGGGTCTCATCCAGGATCCGCACCCCATAGGTGTCTGAACCTGAGACGCTGGGGTCATCGCCTGAGGTCACTGTTAGAGTGGCCACGTACTCTGCTGTGCCCACTGCGCCGATGTAGGTATGCTTTGCCTCTATGGGGACGGGATACTCATCAGTGGCAATGACCGCTCCCGTCATATTCGTCGTGTCACCGAAGTCCCACTCAAAATGTACGGCCCCGTTATACCGCACGACAGCCTTGAGGGTAACCTCCTTGCCATTATAGGCAGGGTGGGACATGCCTTCGTCGCCCAGCCACGGGACGCAGATTACCTCCAGCGTGCCATTTGCCTCTACCGTGGCGACCCGGGGCAGAGCCAGTATTGCCACCGTCGAAAATAGCACGGCCAGCACCAGTATCGGTGATAGTATCCTAGCTGTACATCTCATTTCTCGCCTGCATCAATGATCTCAAAAACAAAAAACGGAGAACCGCCGCAGCCCGGCGAGTTCCCCTGATTGGTCTCCCCCCATTTATCCCTCACGATTGCACTGTCCACATTATTCGTGGGCACGCGCATATGTCCCCCCAGTATGAGTCCGACATAGTCTACTACGACTCTGGCATACGTGCAACCCCCAGAAGACCTATTGAAGCTGGCTAAAGATGATCTACCTCTTCATCCGCCTCCCCTTTTTACCCTTTTGGGACACTGCTCCAGGCCACTAGCTTGAGGATTTGTCCCCGCTCCTTTGAGTGCAAGTTAAGAGGGCAAGGCTGCCCAGCAATCTCAGGAGAAGACGCCTGGCAGCCGACGGAGAACAAAAACTGAGGGCCAACCCGTTGGGTTGGCCCTCATATAATCAAGGCTCCAAAATCTCCAGGCGAGACCGCCGCCTTACCCGGCCAGCAGTTCTTTGACCTTCTCAGTCAGGGCAGGGACCGCCTGCTTCCAATCACCCACTATACCAAACTGGGCCTCCCTGAAAATATTGGCCTCCGGGTCCTTATTTATGGCCACGATAGTCTTTGAGCCGGAGCAACCTGCCATGTGCTGGCTTGATCCAGAAAGGGCTACGGCGATGTAGAGATCAGGTGTGACAATCTTTCCGGTGAGCCCCACCTGTGTAGTGGAGGGAACCCAAGCACTATCAACAGCAGGTCTGGTGGCCCCCACCGCCCCCTTCAACAGCCGGGCCAGCTCCTCCAGTTGCTGGAAGCCCTCAGGGCTACCAATTCCCCTTCCGCCACCTATCACTACCGGGGCATCCTCTAACTTGACCCCAGCCACCTCTTCCTTCACCTTCTCCACGAACTTGGCCTTTATTATAGAGGCATCTATCCCGGCCTCAACATCAATGACTTCGCCTTGTCTTGAGTCATCACGCTCCAGGGGTGACATGGCCTTGGAACGCACCGTTGCGATCTGAGGTAGACATCCCATGGTGAAAATGGCTTTAGCATTGCCACCGTAGACAGGCCGTGTCTGAAGGAGGAGTTTACTCTCAGGATCAATGTCAAGCTCCACACAGTCCATACAGACGGCTGTGTCCAGTCTAAAAGCCAGTCTCGGAGCCAGGTCACGCCCCATAGAGGTCTGTCCCATAATCAGCACTCTGGGCATTACCTGTTTGGCTACCTTCTCCATCACCGCCACATAGGCGTCGGGCTGATAGTCCTTGAGCAAGGGATCATCAACAACGTAGACCTTGTCTGCCCCGAAAGCAATGACCTCTGAGGCAAGACCCTTGACTCCACTCCCCAGCAAGACCGCGGATAGCTCCTCTCCCAGGCTGTCGGCTAGTTTTCTGCCACAGCCCAATAACTCGGTGGTAATGGCTGCCAGTTTCCCTTCGGTGATATCACCACAGATTAACACGCCTTTGTTATCTGCCATCGGCTCCTCCTTGGGTAAGTTGTTATCCTCTCTTTCCCATCTCTTGGGTCAGTGTCTTTGTTTCTTGATCCTCTCCGCCTCGAGCCGCTTTCGGCTCGCCTTCCTGAAGAAGCAGAAAATCTTGCATCAGTTGGCTGGCTGCTTCTGATCCCTCCTCTTCAGCAGCTTTCAACCTCTCGTACAGGAAATCTGTGGTAAACCCACAAGGCGGCATATGCTGTCCTTTCACCTAGAAGACTTTGCTACAGTACCTTGGCTTCCCTAAGCCGGACGGCCAGGTTAACTGCTGCGTCGGCTACGTTCTCACCCTCGATAATCTCGCACTTCGCTTCCTTAACCGGCTGGAAGAGCTTGGCCAGCTTGGTGCGCCTGCCCTGGGCACCAATCTGCGAGGGCTCGACACCGATGTCCTCAGGTTTCCAAATAATAGGTTGTATCTTGGCCGCCTTCATAATGCCCTTTAGCGGCGCGTAGCGGGGTTCGCCCAGCTCATTAGTCACAGTTAGCAAGCAGGGGGTAGGCACGTCTACCACCTCAAAACCGTCAGCTACCATCCGTTCCACCCGGACTTTGCCATCGGTGACGTCTATCTTCTTAACCAGGGTCACACTGGGAATTCCCAGAATCTCGGCGATGCCTAAGCCAACCTGACCGGCGTCCCAGTCTGCTGCCTGCCTTCCACAGAGGATGATGTCATAAGTGCCTACTTTCTTTATCGCCATAGCCAGGGCATAGGCAGTGGCCCAACTGTCGCCCTCCTCATAGGACTCGTCCTCCAGGAGAACCAGCTCATCAGCTCCCATGGCCAGGGGCTTCTTTACAACGTCCCTGACCAGATTATTGCCCAAACTGACTACCGTTATCTTACAGTCGCCCTTGGCATCCTTAACCCGCAGCGCTGCCTCTACAGCTATCTCATCGAAGGTACTAATCACGGGTGGGACGCCTGGTGGGGGGACAACCTTGTTGGTACTGGCATCAACCTTAAAACTGGCTGGGGGCGCTTCAGGATCAGGTACTTGCTTGACGCAGACAATTAGCTCCATGTACTGTCTCCTCCTCTAGGTCGCCGCTACAGTTTCAGTGTCGGCGGATGACTAACCAAGCCTAAATTTATCATAGCTGATCGTAGCCTGTCAAGGAAACCTCTTGCCCCCCAATCCGTGGGTACCCGGTCAGGGATCAGCATGACCAAGTATGACCTGAAGCCACGCTCTGCCCTTGTTAGCCAAAGCCGACTATGTCATAATAAGAAAACCAAGATGTGAAGCAAGGCTATGTGGTGTAGAGGTATTAGAGGAGCAACTTTGGCAACTGCCAACAGTAAGGAGGATATCCTAACAGCAACAAAGGACTTGCTTCAAAATATGATTGAGTCCAACCAGATAGAGAAAGAGGCGGTGGCGTGTG
>JAUWXW010000054.1 GCA_030616195.1 Chloroflexota bacterium
GCAGGTCTCTACCGCAACAGCGTTCATTGGCAAGGATGCTGAAGGGTACCTGAGTGCGGTTTAGCAGCCTGAGCGCTCCTTTCACTCCTTCCAGGGTGTTCACCTCCAGATCGCTAAACACGATGTCGAAGTAGGGGGCACAGCCCACAAAGAATATCGTGTCGCATTGCTCAGATAATTCGATGTCCTGAGGTAGCCAGCTCAGACGGTCCTGCTGCAGGTCTTCACGGGCCATCAGGTGCGTCAGCGCCTGGAGCGCTCCGCCGTGGCTGCACCGCAACTGAGCCCCTGCGGCGAGGGCCTCGGCTCGAAGGCCATGGACAAAGTCGGGGAATGCCACGTGGTAGTTGCAGCGCTCTACGCACATGTAGCAGCTGAGGCATTCCCAGATCGTATCATCTTGCGGGCTGCGGCTGTTTTGCGCTAACCCTCTCTGTGCTATCAGACGGGGGTTGAACTCCGGGTCGTGCTGGGCAACCGGACATACCACCGTGCACTTGCCACAGTCGAGGCAGAGGCGTATCTTGCTATCACTTATCTCTCGTTCCGTATCGAACACCTTCGATTTGTATCCTCTCCATCAAGAAATGATAGTTCTATGTCGTTCATTGGTGGCTTGGCTGAGCCACTCGCTGCTACGCTCCGGCGGGGATGGCGGGCCGCATCTGCTCGATCTCTTTGATAAAGCCTGTCACCCGCCCCACAAAGCCGGAGCCATCGCCGCGAGGCATATGGCAGAGAACCAGTCTCTCCTCTCCTAGCCCTAGCAGCCTCAAGACCTTCCGCGCCTTCTCATACTCCTGCGCCATAAGCCCGGCGTCGATGTCAAACGGGCAGCTGGCTGGTTCACACCCCAGGAGCATCACACCGTCTGCTCCCAGTTCAAAGGCCTTGAGCATCAAGCCCTGGTGCACCCGGGAGAGGCAGCTTACTCTGACCACTCTCACAGAGGCTGGGTAGCTTAATCCTGCCTGGGCCGCCGCTTCGATACAGCTCAGGCCATCCCAGTTGCAGGCGAAGACGACTAAATGTACTGCTGATTTATTCATCTCGCTTCAACCGCGCAGGCTACCTTCCCCAGCAGGGCTTCCAGCGTGGAGCCTATCTGTTCGTCGCTCTGGAGAGGCTGAGTTATGGCACCTGTCGGGCAGTGTGCTATGCATGCCCCACAGCCAAGACATAGTGCCTGGTCAACATAGGCGCAGGCTATACCACTGCTGCGTTCTCTCATCTCTATGAAAGAGCATATGGCAGCGCAATCGCCGCAGCCGCGACACAGTTTGCTATCAATAGTCACCGCAGTGGCCCGCGGGATCAGCATACCCTGGTACAGATAGGCCAAGGCCCTGGCGGCAGCGGCCGCTCCCCTGAGGACCTGTTCCTCTGGCGACTCTCCTCCATCTGGCGATATGATGAATATTCCACCGGTCTCTTTGATGGCGAACTGCCTGAGGACGGCAGAGTGGGCATCCGCCGCAGCTCCAGAGCCACTTTTTGGGACAAGGATGCGACCGAGGCGGCTCTCTCTAGAGATAGCGCTAACTTCACGAGGGACTTCCCCAGCCAGCTCTCCAAGATCCAGCATCACCGCACCGGCTCCGATCCGGCTGGTCTGCGAGCCGTATTTCAGCACGACCTCATAGCTCCCCGGCCAACCTTCCAGCTCCAGTACCTGGGGCCATGGCCTGATAGTTATACCTTGCTCCTCGAGTTGTTTCAGAAGACCATCCCTTCCTTCCAGATATTCAGCGCCGTGCTGTTCCCTGGCACCATCCAATTCGGGACCGGAAACGACTGCTACGGAATAGTCCTGAGCCACCAGGTTTCTTGCTGCCGCAAGGCCGCGAATCCCTGCGCCCAATACGAGCGCGCTTCCGGTCACAGGGCGCCCCTCGCTGGCTGCTGGCAAAGGTCGCCTGGCCCGGGCGACCCCTGATGAGATTATATCTATCGCCTTGCGTGTGGCACCTGGCGGGTCATCTCCGTGAACCCAGGTGCATTGTTCGCGGATATTTGCGAACTCCACATTCTTCCCATAGTATGAGGGCAGGCTATTGCTGAGATGGCTCTGGCACATCACCCGCCTGTCGGTGCAGCTAAAGCATATCTGCTCCAGCCCGCAGCATCGGCAGGCGGCGAGCACCACCTTGTCGAGCTTCCACTCTGCAGCCTGGGCTGCAATCCTATTTGCTCCTTCTTCGCTGCATGCCTGCGATATCTCCTGAACGCTGCAGACGCCAGGAAGCTGCAGCACTTCATTAGTCACCTGATTGAAATCTATCACGGAGCTAATGCTGCCGCCGCAGCGGCATAGGACTACGCCGACGCGGGCTCTCCCAGGACTGACTGGCTCGATCTCATCACGCGTGTAATCCCAATGGATATCTGAACCGCTTGCGGTATCCGGACCTGTCGGGTGTGCTTCCTCTTTCAGTTTGAGTTCGGCGGCGGCCTCAAGGGCGACGGCCGAGGCCTGGGCAAGCTCTCCTTCCAGGCTGCGATCTTCGTCAGCCCCTACCCTGTAGATGCCCGGTCTCGTGATCTGGAGAGGAGTGATTCGGGCAATGCCGTGCTGGCGCGCATAGTCGTCCCCCCCATTATTGGCGGAAGCGAAATCGATTACGAGCTCGGCACCTATGTCAAACTGCTCGGCTCTGTCCGTGTGGAGGACTGCGCCCAGTTCGCATACCTGCTCACATTCCATGCATTCGCTACACAGGGCGCAGTTGAGGCAGCGCCCCGCCTCACGCTCCCCGACTTCCATAGGTAACCCCAAGGCAATCTCCTCAAATCTGCCCATCCTTTTGTAGGGGGGGGTAGCAGGCATGCGGGCTCGTTTGTAATGGGAAGCATCCCTTTCGCTGACATCGATCTCGACAGGTTGAGGTTTCTCCGGACTACGACCCTTCCTCAAATCGCGTCCTCTCAAGTACCGGTCTATCGACACCGCTGCTTGCAGCCCAGTGGCCACAGCTTCCACGACGTTGTTGGGTCCCGTGACGCAATCGCCGCCGGCAAAGATGCCGGGGATTCTGGTCTCAAGGGTTAGCGGATCCACCTTTATAGTGGCATCATCGCTATCGATCTCAAGCCATCTTATGTTCAGCAGGGAAGTGTTGGGCCGCTGTCCTATGGCTATCACCACATGGTCAGCATCGATCACAAACTCCGACCCTGGTATGGGCTCGGGCCTGCGGCGGCCATCGGCTTCCATCTCGCCCATTTTCATCCGCTGGCAGCGTATTCCAGTTACCTTGGTCCCATCGCCGAGTATCTCCACGGGCGATGTCAGGTACTCTATAGATATGCCTTCGTTGATGGCCTCCTCCACTTCGTCCCGCACCGCAGTCATCTCCTCCGCTGTGCGGCGATAGAGTATTCGCACCACTCCCTTGCTTCGTCTCTTCGCTGTTCTGGCCGAATCCACGGCGCTATTGCCGCCGCCAATGACTACTACATTGGAGCCCACGGAGGCGCCCACTTTCAGATTCAATGCAAAAAGCAGAGAGATGGCATCTACTACGCCCTCAAGGTCTTCACCGGGGATGTTCAAACTTATGTTTTGGTGAGCACCTATTGCGAGGAAAAAGGCTCGATATCCACGCTCTCTCAGATCGGAGATCGTCACGTCACGACCTACCGTCACCCCCGTCTTTATGTCCACACCCAGGGCCTTAATTGCCTCCACTTCCTTATCACGTACCTCGTGGGGGAGACGGAATCTGGGAATACCTGTGGCCACCATGCCACCAACCACTGCGTGGGATTCAAATATGGTGGGGCTATAGCCCCGGCGCGCCAGCTCCCAGGCGGCGGTGAGTCCAGCGGGGCCGCTGCCAACGATGGCTATTTTCTCCCTTCTGGACCTGGCGGGGGCCTTGGGTCTGTAGTTGATGCCGCTGGGGGCATTGTCGGCAGCATAGCGATGGAGGGCCGGGATGAATACCGGGCTGTCAACTTCACCCCGCTTGCAATTGTCCCCGCAGGGATGTGTGCATACGCGGCCGAGCACTCCAGCCAGAGGCGCTGCCTCGTTTATCAGGTTGAGGGCCTCGTCCACCTTACCCCCCGACAGCAGGGAGATAAACCCTTGGACATTGATACCGAGTGGGCACGCCGCTCGGCAGGGGGCAACCCCACTCTTCTCTATGCAATAGGCTGAGGGTATCGTCTTGGTATCCAGAGCGGGTGCGTGGATGGCACTGTGGGTCGCCCTCCGTCCGTCCAGCAGGAAGGGCACCTGTACTGAGCATGCCTCCTCGCAGCGACCGCAGCCGGTGCACAGATCCTCTCGCACATAGCGAGGATGTCTGGTTGCCCTTATGGTGAACCTTCCCTGCTTACCCCCTATGTTCGCAACCTTGGAGTTGGTGTGAAGGGTGACCAGTGGGTGGCTTGCTGCCCGCAGCAGCAGGGGCCAGATGCTGAGCATCTTCTCAGAGGAAGTGGGTAAGGCGCTGTCAACAGTATTGTTTAAGCCCAGTGAAGGAGAGGATGTGATTATGTTGACCTCCACGCCCAGATCCGCCAGGGTGAGGGCAGCCTGCGCCGCGCCCACGCTGTCACCAATGACAGCTACGCCCTTAGCCATTCGTGCCCTCACTTTGCTTGCCGTGCTCCAAACCGTAGTCATATCCCAACTCGAAAGCCTTGCTATTGAATTCCTCGGTCCCCTTGGGCACAGAGGTCAGGACGGAATTCTTGAGGGCCTCGGGGGAGACTAGGTCGCTCACGGCTGCCAGAAAACCCAGTGTGATGATATTCGCCACCACCACCCGGCCCATGTCCCGCGCCATGCGGGTAGCTGGTATGGAGAGTGGTGCCGGGTTTTGCGACGGATCGGGTTTCACCAAATCTGGGTCAATAATCATCTGGGTTTCTGCAGGGAGATCGTGCCCATACTTGGTGTAGGCCTCTTGCGACAGGATTATGAGTATTTCCGGGTTCTGCACGTAGGGGTAGCCTATAGGCTCATCGGAGATCACTACCTCGGCGGCGCAGGCACCACCGCGGGCCTCCGGCCCGTAGCTCTGGGTAAGGGTGGAGAAACCGTTATCATATATGGAAGCAGCCTGACCCACAATCTGCCCTGATAACACAACACCCTGTCCGCCAAATCCCGCTATTCTTATTTCGCGTCTGCCCAGTTTCTTTTCCTCCAGACTGTTCCTCTTGCAAAGCTACAATACCCTCTGGTTAGCTAAGGTTGTTTCCCTTGTGCCCTGTCAAGCATCTGCTTGTGCTGCTCCCAGAAAGTCGGACGTTCTAGGTCGACAAACCTGCCCACAACGATGTGGCCATTCGAAGTTATGGCTACATCCTTGGGATCGGCTCCATTCTTAACTACGCTTCTTTGTTGGTACGCGTGCATCGTGTCCAGCCCCTTTGACTGCTTGTTCATGCGTCCGTATAACTCTGGGCAAGGGCTCAGTACTTCTATGAAGCTGAATCCGGGTTTGGTCAGTGCCTCGGCGATAGATCTCTCCAGTTGACGCGCGTGCAGCACCGTCCAGCGGGCGACGTATGTGGCGCCGCTGGCAGCCACCAGGTAGGGCACATTAAAAGGGTATTCGAAGTTACCATAGGGCGACGTGGTGCTACGGGCCCCGAGTGGGGTGGTCGGACCCAGCTGTCCGCCGGTCATCCCATAATTGAAATTGTTTATACAGATGACGGTCATATCGATATTGCGACGGGCGGAGTGGATGAGGTGGTTGCCTCCTATGGCTATCAGGTCACCATCTC
Organism: Chloroflexota bacterium; assembly: GCA_030616195.1. The sequence goes on from JAUWXW010000054.1 coordinate 5,746, forward strand.
CCGAGAAGACCACCACGTTCAACTCGGGGTTCCCTATTCTCAAGCCGGTGGCGAAGGGAAGGGCCCGACCATGTGTGGTGTGAAAGGAGTCTAGTTTAACATAACCGGCTACCCTGCCACTGCAGCCTATTCCCGAAACCAGCGCCATTTTGTCCGGATCCACACCGGCACGCCAAATAGCCCTGATAAAGCATCCCACTGCCGCCCCTATGCCGCACCCGGCACACCAGATGTGCGGCATCCTGTCCGACCTTAGCATGGATTCTATGGTGTTTTCCTCTACTGTTACCGTCCTTGTCATTGCACTGCTTCCTTTATGGCTTTCAGGATGGTCTGGGGAGAGTGCACTCCGCCTCCCATGTGCGGCACGAGCAACGTGCTGGCCTTGCCCGCAGCACACCGCTCCACCTCCAGGACAATCTGGCCGCAGTTTATCTCAGGGACTACGAAGGCCTTAACCCGTTGCGCAAGCTCCCTGATGCGGTCCTCAGCAAACGGCCACACTGTTATCAGCCGCAGCAGTCCTGCCCGAATACCCTCATCCCGTGCCTGCTGCACCGCGAGACCGGCAATGCGGGCGGTGATTCCATAGGCGCAGACTATAACCTCTGCGTCCTCCACCGCGACCTCTTCATATTTTAGTATGTCATCCCTGTTGAGCCTGATCTTGTCCACCAGCCGGCGCACTAGCTGGTCCTGGGCCTCGGCGGTCATTACCGGGTATCCTCTCTCGTCGTGGGTGAGGCCGGTGACGTGGAAGCGGTAGCCCTCGCCGGCCATGGCCATCGGGGGCACCAAATCCCCATCTGATTTGTAGGGCAGGTATTGCTCCGGCGCCACATCGGGCCGTCGCCGACTTAGGAGTTCCTCGGGTGCTATACGCGGTATCACTACCTTCTCGCTCATATGCCCCACGGCTTCGTCGGACATCAGGAGCACAGGAACCCGGTATCTCTCCGACAGGTTAAACGCCGTGATGGTAAGGTCGAATATCTCCTGGGGAGAGCTGGGTACGAGCGCAATGATCTCGTAGCTGCCATGGGAGCCCCACCGCGCCTGCATCATGTCTCCCTGTGCCACCAGGGTAGGCAACCCGGTGGATGGTCCGGCACGCTGTATGTTAACCAGAACGCAGGGCGTTTCCAGCATCACTCCCAAGCCCAGGTTCTCCATCATCAGGCTGAATCCAGGGCCGGAGGTGGCCGTCATTGTCTTCATCCCCGCCCACGATGCACCCAATATAGCATTCATAGAGGCGATCTCATCCTCCATCTGGACATATACACCTCCCACGTGGGGAAGCCGCTCACTCATCCTCTCGGCTACCTCGGTGGCTGGCGTGATGGGATAGCCGGCAAAGAAACGGCAACCTGCACTGATGGCTCCCTCGGCACAGGCCACGTCGCCGTTCATGAAAAAGGTTCCGCAGAGCGCTCCGTCTTCAGACATACAAAAGTCCCGTTAGTTATCGTTGTCGCTTGATTCCAGGTGGATGGCGAATTCGGGGCAGAGGACATCACACAGGCCGCAGCCCAGGCACTTGCTCTCATCTGCTACCACGGCGAGCGTATAGCCCTTGGGGCTCAGTTCCTCGCTCATCTCGAGTACACCCCTCGGGCAGAACTCCACGCAGTAGCCGCACCCCTTGCATCTCTCCTTGTCGATCAGCACTTTTGGCGGTTTGGCAGCCTTTTCCGCCTGGTCGAAGGGTGTTCTCCATAACTTCATAGCAGCACCTTTTACGCTGATATCCAACCGCAGTTTCCAATTTCTGAGGACTCCCCGCAATAGTTCAGTATATCAAATTCGAAATTCCTTTACAAATCTCCTCGCATGAGCTTAGTCCGTGAGTGCAGATTCAGAAGGTGAGGCGGGCTACAGCTTGCCCCGGTGGATAGAACAGATGTTGACGACTTGTGAGTGTAGGAGTCTTCAGGTGGAGGGTTGGTTTGGGTCTTGCCGTATTGCACTTCCGCAGGTACTTGACAAGGCAATCTTTTCATGATATTCTGAATTATCAGAAAAATTGCCCTGTGCTGAAAATTGCCGGGAGAAGGGGGTCTAAGATGGTTGATGAAGCTCAGGAGGCGGTCTGTTCGCCGTCGACGTGTAGTGAAACGGGGTGCTGTAAGGTTGAAGCAGTAGTAAGCGTGGATGATAGGGGACAGATGGTACTGCCCAAGGAGATCAGAGACAAGGGAGGAATCCGGGCAGGGGATAAGCTGGCTGTCGTAGGTATGGAGCGAGATGGTAAACTGTGCTGCATCTCGTTGATCAAGGTTGAAGACCTCACGGAGATGGTGAAGAGTATGCTGGGGCCAGTAATGGACGGGATCTTCCAAAAAGACAGAGGAGGTGTTTGAAATGAAAGCGGAAGAGACAAGAAAAGTCGTACGGGAGGGCTATGCCAGGATTGCTAAGCAGGGCAGTTCGTGTTGTGCTCCCCCGAGTTCGTGTTGTGCTCCCCCGAGTTCATGCTGTGCAAACACTGATTTGGCGCAGGATATTAGTAGGAACATAGGATATAGCGAGGAAGAACTTAAAGCGGTTCCGGAAGGGGCGAATTTGGGCCTTGGCTGCGGGAATCCCATTGCTCTCGCCTCTTTACGGGAAGGTGAAACGGTTCTTGACCTCGGTTCGGGCGCGGGGTTCGACTGCTTTCTTGCGGCTAGCAAGGTTGGCACGGATGGAAGGGTTATCGGTGTAGACATGACGCCGGAGATGATCGAAAAGGCACGAGAAAACGCCTCCAAGGGCGATTACGGAAACGTAGAGTTCAGGCTTGGGGAGATTGAGAACCTACCCGCTGCTGATAACTCTGTTGAAGTAGTCATCTCAAACTGTGTTATCAATCTCTCACCTGACAAGGGAAGGGTCTT
>JAUWXW010000018.1 GCA_030616195.1 Chloroflexota bacterium
AAGACCCACCCCAAGGGAAAGATAGGCAGCGGTGGGTTTCTCTATGATTCACCCACCTTTTGAGAAGTATCACGATAACGGTTAGGGTTGCCCGATGTCGGGCAACCCTACCCGTTCCTGCATTATTGTCAGGCCGCCTGAGGCGGCCTCAGAATGACAGGCAGGATTGTTAACTGGCCTCGCCAACTGCAACTTGACATCTGGCTTGCTTCATCCGTACTATTCCAATAGAACTGCTCGTCGGGCGCCATGTGATGATACGACACCGGTGGCGCGTGTTGGCCGGCGAGTTAGGCAAAATGCATGTGAACTCCGGTGCGTGATTTCATCTTCGTGTAACGCATCGTTCCGTGCCAACTAACTGCTCACCAAAAGGAGGTTTTGATAATGGCATCGCTAAAGAAGTTGTTCAGCCCTATTAACATCGGATCGATGGAGTTGAGAAACCGGATTGTGATGTCTCCCATGACGACGCTATTGGCTGCTCAGGATGAGAGCGTATCACAAAAGCTTATAGATTACTACGAGGCGCGGGCCAGGGGTGGTGCGGGGCTCATTACCGTCGAAGTTTGCACAGTGGATCACCCGCATCGGTACCAGCCGCTCTCGTTGGGGCTGTACGACGATAAGCTCATCCCAAGCCATAGAGAGTTAACCAAGGCGATACATGCTCTCGGAGCCAAGGTGGTGCCGCAGATTTCCCATCCAGGGCCGGAGTCACTTGCCCCCTTTTATTACAATATTCAAGCTGTGGGCCCGTCTGTTGTTCAATCTGAAATGACAGAGCAGGTGTGCCGGGAGCTTACCGTGGAGGAGATCGAGACCATAATAGAGCAATACGGTGAGGCGGCCAAACGGGCCAGGGAGGCTGGCTACGATGGGATGGAACTACACTCTGCTCATGTCTACATGCTGGCAGGCTCTTTCCTCTCGCCTTTGCGCAACAAGCGGACTGATGCCTACGACGGCGGCAGCGTTGAGGGGCGTCTCAAATTCCCCATAGAGGTTATCAAAAGGATGAAGGCCAAGGCAGGGCGTGACTTTCCCTTGACCCTGCGAATCTCCGGCGATGAGCGAGCCCCCGGTGGCCGAGACATCGAGGGTACACAGCGGATAGCTCCCATGCTGGTTGAGGCCGGGGTAGATGCTTTCCACGTCTCTGGCGGTGCAATCGACCGGCTCTGCACCGGGATAATCGCCGGCTCCAGCTATCCACGGGGCTTGAATGTGCCGGCCGCCGCGGCGCTAAAGAAGGTGATACATGTACCGGTGATGGTTGTAGGTAGAATCCATGACCCCCTCTTTGCTGAGGATATACTGCGAAGAAATCAGGCTGACCTTATAGTTATGGGTCGACCTCTCCTGGCTGATCCAGACCTGCCGCAGAAGGCGAAGGAGGGGAGATTCGAAGATATCAGGCGATGTATCTCCTGTCAAAACTGCTTTGATTCACAGAATGATACACAAATGCTTACATGTGCAGTAAATGGCGCCATGGGAAATGAGGGTGAGTTCAAGCTTGATCCCGCTGAGAGAGCCAAAAAGGTAATGGTAGTCGGGGGTGGCCCAGCGGGTATGGAGGCAGCCAGGGTAGCTGCGTTGAGAGGCCACCAGGTAACACTCTATGAGAAGGGGCGCCGGCTGGGCGGGTCATTGATTTTTGCCAGCACGGTCCATAGTGATAATGAGGACTTTCTCAACTACTTGCTAACACAGGTCAACAAGCTGCCCATAGAGGTCAAGCTCCGGCAAGAGGTTACGCCAGAGCTGATCGAGGATATCAGGCCGGAGGTAGCCATCGTGGCTCTAGGCCCCGATCTGGTAGCACCGCCAATCCCCGGGGGTGACGGGAGCAATGTCCTTAGCGGTGCTGAGCTAAAGCAAATGCTGGGTGGCCGTCTCAAAGGAGACGGGGCTAGGAAGCTGGCCGGTTGGCAGAGGGTAATGTTGTATCTTGCTGCTCCTCTTATGCAACGCTTCTTGAATCCATCACGCGTACGGCGGCTGACAAAGTTGTGGATGCCCCTGGGGAAAAGGGTCGTCGTCATAGGTGGCGACCTGGCCGGCTGTGAACTGGCCCACTTTCTGGCGGAGAGGGGTAGAAAGGTGACCATCCTGGAAAGCGGGGAACAGATAGCCCCGGAAATAGGGATGAAGCGGCGTGGGGAGCTTGTGGGCTACCTTGACGAAGGAGGGGTCACTGTGCTCACTGGAGTGAAATACGAGGAGATAACTCCCAAAGGGGTCACCATCCAAATCAATGAAGGGGACAGGCAGGTCGTGGAAGCGGATACCGTAGTTCTAGCTGGAGATGCTAAATCCAACATGGAGCTGTTTCAGGCTATAGAGGGCAATGTTCCCGAAATCTATGTTGCCGGTGACTGTAGTGAGTTGGGCTTGATAAAGAAAGCCGTTGCCGATGCCAACAGTATCGCCTGCAAGATATAGCCCAATCTGCCAGGGAGAGATTATTTTGGGTGAAAGGAAGGAGAGTCGAGAGTGACATCGCTAGAGAAGTTGTTCAGCCCCATCAAAATCAATTCAATGGAGTTAAGGAATCGCATTGCTATGGCTCCGATGGCCACGAATTATACCAATGCTGACGGTAGTATCTCTGAACAGTACAGAGATTATATCGAGGCCCGGGCCAGAGGTGGCGCAGCGCTCATTATCTTGGAAGTTACCTCAATCGATGGCTCGTTTCCGTATGTGCCAAATACTGTTGGCCTCTGGGACGACGAGCTTATCCCAAGCATGCGGGGGTTGACCAGTGCGGTTCACGCTCATGGGGCCAAGGTGGTGCCGCAGATTTCTCATCCCGGGCCGGAGTCAGTTTCCTTCCTGAACGGGATTCAACCCGTGGGCCCGTCTGCTATTATGTGTCACAGTAACAAAGTGATGTGTCGGGAGCTAAGCACCGAGGAGATCGAGCGGATCATAGAGCAATTCGGTGATGCGGCCAGGCGGGCCAGGGAGGCTGGCTTCGATGGGGTGGAGTTGCACGCCGCCCATAGCTATATGCTGTTGGGCTCCTTTATCTCGTCTTTGCGCAACAGGCGGTCTGATGCCTATGGCGGCTCAATCGAAGATCGCCTCAAGCTCCCCCTGGAGGTGGTCAAGAATATCCGCGCCAAGGCGGGTGGTGACTTTCCCATAATCATGAGGCTCTCCGGAGACGAGCTGACTCCCGGTGGTCGGAATCTTGAGGAGACACAGTACATAGCTCCCATACTGGCTGAGGCTGGGGTAGATGCCTTCCACATCTCCAGTGGAACATTTCCTCAAATGTCATGGCGCATACTGCCTCCCACCGGTACTCCGAGGGGCCTGAATGTGGCTTTCTCTGCCGCGGTGAAAGAGGTGGTGAACATACCGGTGGCGGTGGTAGGCAGAATCAATGACCCCAGATTAGCCGAGGATATACTGCGAAGAGATCAGGCGGATGTGATAGTTATGGGGCGGGCGCTCCTGGCTGACCCGGATTTGCCTAACAAAGCGGCGGAGGGTAGGTTCGACGACATTGCCCCCTGTATCGGCTGTGGGCTCGGGTGCATCGCTGGTCGCGAAGGTGGCAAGCCGATGACCTGTGTTATCAACCCCACCGTGGGCAGGGAGAAGGAGATGGCTATTGCTCCTGCGGCCAGGCCGAAAAAGGTGATGGTGGTTGGTGGAGGTCCGGGAGGACTGGAGGCGGCCCGTGTGGCTGCCTTGAGGGGACATCAGGTGAGTCTCTACGAGAGAGAAGCAGAGCCGGGGGGACAGTTTAACCTGGCTGCAGTGCCTCCTTTGAAACAGGAGCTATCCAAAGCCATCAAGTACCTCCGTACACAGGTGGAGAAGGCCGGAGTTACACTGCAGTTGAACACAGAGGTTACGCCGCAGCTTGTGGCGGAAGCCAAGCCGGATGTTGTCATTGTGGCCACCGGTGGTGAGTCACTTGTTCCTGATATTCCGGGTATAAAGGGAGACAAGGTGGTTTCTGCTCACGACGTCCTGGCCGGCAAGGTTGTGGTGCCGTGCGGGAATGTGTTGGTCCTTGGTGGGGGTATGGTGGGCCTCGAGGTAGCTGAGTTCCTGGCCAACCCGGGCGATAATCCGGTCATGGGTTGCACGGCTGTGACTGTTGTTGAGATGCTAGATAATGTAGGCCTCGATTTGGTGCCGGAGGGCAGGACATTACTCATGCAGAGGCTGCGGGAGAACGGGGTTAAGGTCCTTACTTCGACCAAAGTAAAGGAGATTCTTGAGGATGGTGTTGTGACGGTTAACGCAGTCAAGGAGGTCCTTGAGGATTGGACGGTGGTCATCAGGGATGGGCAGGTGCAGGAGACTATCGGCGGCGTGGACACTATCATCCTGGCCCTGGGTGCCAGATCGGTTGATGAGTTGAGCGACAAGATTAAGGATAAGGTGGCCGAGGTCTACGTTATTGGGGACGCCAAAGAGCCTCGTAAGGCACTGGAGGCCATTGCTGAAGGAGCGGAGGTAGGAAGAAAGATTTAGGTTCACCCCGGATTTCCCATGTCAAACTGGGGGTATGGGCAGATTCCTACGTGGTGGTTCACCTTACTCTCGCTTCTTTGTCCACAGTAGCTCGAAGATGACGCCACCGATCTTGTCAGTATTCAGGTAGGCGAAGGCCATGAAGCCGTAATTGTGGTGGAATATGGGCTCGATGCCTTCCTTGGCCAGCTCGGTCAGCATGGCGTCCATATCATCAACCTGAAAGCCCAGATGGTGAAGGCCCTCTCCTTTGCTGGCAAGAAACTCGGTGTAAATGTTATCCCCTTCCACCGGTTGAATGAACTCGATCTGGAGCGGCCCTGACTGAGCGAAAGCCGCCTTGATCTTGGTGCTAATAGGCTTGCCCCGGAATATCACGCCTTCCATATCGACGTCGATTATTGAGAAAGGACCTATACCGAAGGTTGAGGTATAGTACTCCGCTGTCTTCTCAATGTCTCTTACCACAATCCCAACCTGGCTCACCGGCGGTAGCGTTACTTTCCCTGCACTTGTCATGTGTTGTCCTCCTGTTTATATATGTATATATTTCCATCGCCTGAGGCGACCTCGCGGCGACACCTACAGCGCTCCCTGCGCTTTTTCAACCTGGACCAGGGCGGTATTGGAGCAGTACGCTCCTCCTGGCGAGTGCTCGTCCCTGGTCAGGACGTTGCAGCATCCCCCTCTGTCCACACCCTTCTCATCGGGTTTATACCAGGCGCCCTGAGGAATATCGACTACCCCTGGCATGAGCCTTTCTGTTACCCTGGCAGGAATAACCGTCTCGCCTCTATCGTTAAACACCCTGACCATATCCCCGTTTTTGATGCCTCTGGCCTGGGCGTCGGCAGAGCTAATCCACACTGCCTGGGTCTGGACTTCCCTCAGCCAGGGCAGGTTGTCATACTGGGAGTGCGCTCGCCTGCCAATATGCGTGGTGACGAGTTGCAGCGGGTATTTCCGGGCCAGCGGGTCCGTACGGCTTTCCCAGGTCTCGAGGTACTTGGGGATGGGTGGGATGTCAGTATCATTCATATCCGCCAGCCGTTGCGAGTATATCTCGATTTTGCCGCTGGGGGTGGGGACGGGATTGTTGTCTGGGTCATCGATCTGCTCCTTGAAGGCTACGAAGGGCTCCGGCAGCCTCAGCTTGTGAATGCCCTGCGTCTTAAACGTATCATAGTCAGTGATATCATTGCTGCCCTTGACTATCTCCCGGAGCCATTCATCCTCTGTCTTGTCGGTGTAGCCGGGGATACCCAGCTTGGCCGCCAGTTCAATGCTGATCTGGAGGTGGGATTTAGACTCGCCTACCGGATCAACGACCCTATTCATGTAGCCATAGAAGCCAGTAGCTCCGTCGATGGCGATATCGTTCTTTTCCAGGGAGGTACACGTAGGCAGCAGAATGTCAGCGAACTTGGCCCCCGGTGTCATAAACTGCTCGAAAGCTACTACAAATTCCAGCTTCTTCAGGGCCTGGACCGCCTTATTGACGTTAAGGTACTGATTGGGATAATGGGTATCCACCAGGTAAAGGAGTTTGTAGTCGGCGGGATAGCCACCGGCTTTCCCTTTGAGAATGGCGTCGGACATTTTGGCCACATTGACCTGTCCTCTCCTCATGGCGATGCCAAAGCTGGGAAGAGCGTTCTTGCGAGGTGGGGCGTCAAATTCCACCGGGTTACGTGGCGACCTTATACCGCGACCCAAGCTGAAATAGGCAGTTGGTCCGGCGGTGGGCCAGGACCTTCCTCCTGAACTCCCGCCATGGACGCCGACGTTGCCCGTCATGGCTGCCAGGACCATAGCCGCCCGGTGGTATTGCTCTCCGTAGGCGGTGCGCCCGGGCCCGATGCCGGCTATCAATGCCGCCGGCCTGGTGGTGGCATATTCCCTGGCCAGGTTCTCTATAGTGGCGGCCGGTACGCTGGTAATAGCCTCAGCCCAGGCGGGGGTCTTGGGTATGCCATCCTCGAGGCCCAGGACATAGTTCCTGAACTGAGCGAAACCAATGGTATAGGTGTCGAGGAATCTCTGGTCCTGGAGGTTTTCCTTTATTATTACATAAGCCATGGCTATCAGCATGGCAGCATCGGTGCCAGGGATAATGGGAATCCACTGGTCGGAGAAAGTGGCGTTAGAGTCTGTATACCTGGGGTCAATGGAGACAATCTTGATCCCGGCCTCTCTGGCTTGAGCCAGGTACCAGGCGGTGTTAGTATTCTGTATAGTGGTCGAGGGGTTCCAGCCCCACATGATTATCAGCCGGGAATTGAGGAAGTCGTCCCTGGTGTTGCCGGTGTCCACAGTGCCATAGTTGGCCAACTCGGCAAAGAGCCCCCCGTCAAAAGAGAAGGTGCCCCACACGTCCGAGCAGCCACCTAGCATGTTGAGCACCCTGTAGTGACACATGGCGTTGTGCAGCACAGCGGTGTCTCCGCCTGACCATTTGAACAGAATGGCTGAGGGGCCGTAGGTCTCCTTCACCCTCTTCAGCTCCCTGGCGACGGTATCCAGGGCTTCATCCCAGGAGACTTGCTCAAACCTGCCTTCTCCCCTTTCTCCCACTCTTTTCATGGGGTGCAGCAGTCGGTCGGGAGCATACATTCGCTGCCGGTAGGCCCGGCCTCTAAGGCAGGCCCTGTATTGGGGGTCTTCTCCATCGTCGGTCTCAATCCTGGTGACCATGCCGTCTTTGACGTGCACCTTCAGCAGGCAACCTCCTCCGCAATGGCTAGAATGGGTGGCATAGACCACCTCTTCCGTTCCAACTGGTTTGCGGCTTCTTTCTATATTCATCTTTCTGCCCTCTCATTCTTCCTTCCCTCGAGTAGCTCGAACATGACACCCCCGATATTGTCAGTGCTAAGATAAGCAAAGACGGGGATACCTCGATGCCATACAGGTTCTATGCCCTTCTTGGCAAGCTCGGCCGCCGTCGCAGCGAAGTCATCTACCGTGAAGCGCAGGTGCTGGAGTCCCTCTCCCTTTTCCCTGAGAAAATCCGTGTGGGGTGTCTCACCTTCCAGCACCTCAATTAGTTCGATCTGGACCTGTCCCGACTGGATGAAGGCTACCTTCAACCGGCAGTCGCATGGCTGATTTCGATAGGTGAATCCCTCCAGGTACACCTCTCGAACACGGAACGGTCCCCAGCCAAAGGTTGAACTGTAATATTCAATTGCCCGGTCTACATTCTTGACCACAATGCCTATCTGTTCCACCGGGGGAAGTTTTACCTTGGGCGTCCGTGCTTCTGACATTGCCCTGTACTTGCTCCTAATAAGATGACATGACCACGCCGGCACGCATCCACATGTATCGAATCAGATGGTGGGTTTCGTTTCACTTCACCCACCGTACATCGGCTAGTGGGTTGGGGCGGGAACCTCAGGCTTTGACTTGAATACCACTGAGGGCTGAAGCTTGTCGTCGTAGGTAAAGCCCACGGCCTGGTGGACATGGCCGTACTCGGCTTCCATTTCCTCTACCGGTCCGGCGTCCAGCGCCCGCATGGGACACCCAGCGACGCAGATGGGCTGTTTACCCTCTGCCCACCGCTCCAGGCAGAAGTCGCATTTCTGCATCTTGGCGTTATCTTCGGCACCGAACTGGGGTGCCTTGTAGGGGCAGGCTTCGAGGCATAGCTGGCATGAGTCCTTGCCCAGGCATACTTCCCTATCCACCACCACTATGCCGTCTTCCTGGCGTTTGGCGATGGCGGCTACTGGACAGGCCGGCACGCAGGCCGGTTCGGCGCAGTGCCAGCAGGGAACGCACAGAAAGGCCACAAAGGGCTCAGGGTACTTACCCTTCTCTATGGTTGACATCCTCATCCAGCTAGCTGGGCCGGCTGGCACATCGTGCCAGTCCTTGCAGGCTACCACGCAGGTGTAGCAGCCGGTACATCTGGTCTGGTCAAAATAGAAGGCCAGTTGCATGTCTTTCCTCCTTTTGCTATTTGGGATTCTATAGGAGAACTTGGGAGATTTCAAATTGTTGGCTACTTTTGGATGATGCTGGTGTGGCCCTTGGGGTAGCTCAACAGGATTGGCTTGAAAGCCGCAATGTAGGCGATTACGTTCCAACCTCTATGTTGCTCGGCTACAGGCGCCCAACTTGTCGGCGTTGAGCAGGCCAGGAAATAGCAGCTAAAGCCACAAAATGACCAACCATACGAGCCCTCAGCCGTTCTCTATAGCGCTCCATCGCCCTGAGTTGATTTGCCACGGAGTAGAGAATCGCAGCACACTCTCTAGTTAACCGTGCGCCTCAGTATGGTGGGGCGGCTGGGAGCGTAGCGGGTATATGTATACGTCAGCTGGGCAGGTAGTGTGTCAAGAGAACTTGAGGGGTTACCTCAGGTTCTCTTCTATTTTTGAAATCATTAATGGAGGCAAGAAATGACAGCTACAGCTACAGCGAGGATTCTATCACCAATACTGGTACTGGTATTGATTTGAGGGCTTATAGGTTTGATCTGGGAGACGGGTGGTGCTAAGCTGGTCTGGCTGCGGCCGATAGAGGAAGGTTAAGTGAACATGTTGGGGGTAGAGGGCGAGGGTAAGGGGCCTTCTACCCCCAGTAAGTAAATAGGGGTGGGCCGCCTCGATGCCGGCGATGAGAAAAGGTGGAGAAATGGGACGAATCCTCTGCCGCAAGGCATGGACTTTTGTGAGTAAGAAGCCTGCGAAAAGGCTCAGGTTCTTGGGAATAGTTCTGACGCTGGCTCTGATTGTCAGCCTTCTACCTACCGCGGTCTTGGCTGAGGACGAGCCCCCCACCACGCCGCCGCACCAGTTCTATGGCACGGTGACCATCACCGATCCTACTGGCACGGTGATTGGCCCGGCTGGGGATGGCCTGATTGTCTCGGCCTGGATCGATGGCGAAGAGAAGGCAAGTTGCGTTACTACGGCCGCTGGAACTATAGGTGGTGCACCCTGTGAAGGCTGCTATGGCCTCGTAGCTGGCGGTACACTTAAGGTGCCGGGTGAGCCCGGGGACGTCGTTGACTTCTTTGTCCAAGGGGTTAAGGCTGATCGAACTTATGAGTGGGAGTTGGGGGGGTTCACCAGACTCGATTTGATCGTGGCCTGGGGTGAGTTCGGGGTACCTGGGTTGCTGTCCCCGGCCGATGGCTCGTGTATCAAAGACGATAGGCCGGAATTCCGCTGGACACCAGTTAGCGATCCCTCGGGCGTGACCTATGACCTCCAGGTGGACGACGACGATGGCTTTACCAGCCTGGTCATCGATGAGACAGGCCTGGCTAGCCCGTTCTACACTCCTGGCGGTCCTCTGCCGGACGGTACCTATTACTGGAGGGTGAAGGCTGTTAGTGGCGATCTCAAAGAAAGTAGTTGGGCGGGCCCCTGGTCGTTACAGGTGGACACCGTCGCCCCGGCTGCGACAATCGTTCCTTTGGTTCCGGACCCCACCGACGACAATACTCCTACCTTCACCGGCACCGCCACCGACATCGGGTGTGGTGTAGCTTCGGTCGAGTACCGGGTTGACGGTGGGGCCTGGCTGCTGGCCGAGCCTGTTGACGGGGCTTTTGACTCAGGCGTTGAGGAATACACCTTCACCACCGATCCACTTGTCGATGGTGGACATACGGTTGAGGTCAGGGCCACCGATGCCGCCGGGAATACTGGTGCTGCAGACAGCGACGAATTTACGGTGGATGCCACCCCGCCACTGATTTCAGATGTCGAGGCCTTGGATATCACCGCGTCCAGCGCGGTCATATCTTGGACTACCTCTGAGCCTGCTACCAGCCAGGTGGAATACGGCGAGACCGAAGACTATGGCGAGGCTTCGGATAAGAGCACTGAGCTGACTACTGAGCACCGTGTGGAAATCACAGGTCTTAAGTTCAGGACCGAGTACCATTTCAGGGTGAAATCGGCAGATGACGTGGGCAACGAGGCAGTATCTGGCGATGAGACCTTTACCACACCAGTACCTATATGGCTGTATGCTGTGGTGGGTGTTGGCGCGCTGATAATACTGGCCATAGTACTGGCCGTTGTGGTATGGATTGTGCGCCGGTTTCTGAGATGAGGTTCGAATCAGCGTTTGAATAAGCTGAGCTTGATAACAAAGGAAGGGCGGGAAGATTCCCGCCCTTCCTTTGTTCTTAGGCTAAAGGAGACGTCAAATTGGCAACAAGGTATTCTGAATACCCCCGGGGGCTATGCGTTCTCGTTACTGTTTGCCAGTTGCGCTTTGGCTATTTCGATCAATTGCAGGTATTCGGCAAATATTCCTGCGGCACGGGAGGCTTCGGAATCTACTTCGTAAGGCTCGCCGACAAAGATCTTACCGTATTCTTCGGCCTCCCCTTCGGCAGGCTCACAAGTGCCAAGGAATCTCTTGCGAGCATCGATGATTCCCAAATCGAAAGGCAAGGTAAAGTATAGGTCGGCGATGACCCTGTCTATTCCCAAGCTATATAGTGCTCCCCAGCCAGATTCTTCTTCTCCATGATACTTGCTTGCTGGCAGCAAGCCAAGTAAGTTCTTTATGCTGAGACTGCCCTGTCTGGAGAAGACCTTAAAAGGTGCTATGGTCATCAAGTAGTCGCAATAGAGGAGCACGTTAGGTAGCCAGAAAGTAGACAGAGCAAAGGGGCGGGATAAGGGGTTCTCTACTTCCACAAAGACGCAGTCGTTCACATCTAGCGTCAGTACTCTGGGGAAGTCATAACTCAAAGCCCTGTAGATGGGCTTCATCGGATCCTGTTGGGCACTGCTTTCCAGAAGTATGATGTCAGCCTCGCTCACCTCTCTAACAGCCGAGATGACTGTGTCCAGAATTCCCCTGCTGGTAGTTACAGGGTAAGGCAATGGATAACCGGCACACGGCTTGAGAAGTATCCGTCTCGCCCATCTAATACGTGGCGGCGGGTGGAAGACAAATTCGTCAGCTCCAAAAATCAACTGTGTCCTCTTCGCAGAGAAATCCGAAGGCTTGTTACCTCTTCAACGCCGGTCAAAGCCGATACCATTCCCAGCAAGGTCTTCTGGATGACACGCTCGGCAAGATGATCGAGAGGTAGGGGAGCATCGTTGACGATGAGTGAAGTCTCATCGGTCTCACGCCAAGCAAGAGATTCCTGTTCCACAAGGTCAACCAGTGGACCGACGTCACCTGGAAAGAACTGGGGAACAGCGATGTCCAAACGCTCGTCAGTGACCACGGCAAATAGCTCTTCTGGCGAACAGATCAGGTCTCCCAGTTCCTTCCGATGCACTTCAATCTTGGGTAGGCTGCTGTCCTTGAGTCCTTCAACCAGGATCAGGTCGAAGCCTTTACCTATGAGATGGAACAGCTCCTCCAGAGTGATGTCGCGGTGTACAGGCTTGATAAGGGCAAGTTTTCGTGGTGAGCTGAGCACTACCGTGTCGCTACCGGCTTTGGCAAGTCGCCAGCTATCCTTACCCGGCTGGTCCAGATCGAAGTCATGGACAGTATGCTTTATTGTGGCCAGATTATAGCCCCGCCGCTTCAACTCCCTAACCAGATTCTCCAGTAATGTCGTCTTTCCAGACTTGGATCTACCTACAACGGAAATAGCAAGAGGCAAACTAACTCCTCCTATATATTATTGTACCACTACAGTCAAGGCGAAGTGGGCACTTAATTGGTGAATACAGGATGAAGAGGCCCACCAACCAGGTTGATTGCGGGACCAACCCGTTAGTTCCCATGTCATCGCGGAGAGGCACTTTCCCATGTCATTGCGAGGAGCGCAGCGACGAAGCAATCTCAGGGCTAGGTCTCCGAAGGTCTCCAGAGGGTCGCCTAAGGCGACACCGACTCGCCGTGGCGAGGTGGGGAACGTCGCTTCACTGCACCGTCGCTTCGCTGGCAATCTGTTGATTATCGTTCTTGTGCCCTCCTCGAAGCCAGTTTATCTGGGAAATCCACCCCACTTGGAATCCACACGGGCCAACAGTTTCCAGGAATTATTTACTGCATATTTGGCTTGTGTTAAAATCGGAAGAGTCGTTCGAAAGGAGGAAGCGCTGATGGTAGAGATCAAAGATAGTTACGATGCTGTGGTCGTTGGGGCAGGGATAGCTGGGCTGACCTGTGGCGCCATTCTGGCTAAGAACAGATGGGGC
>JAUWXW010000100.1 GCA_030616195.1 Chloroflexota bacterium
TCCAGGTTAGATTACCTCCTCATCCTTGAGCCTGGCGATGTCGTCCCAGGTGTAGCCCAGGATCCCGGTGAGGACCTCCTCGGTGTGCTGACCGAACTCAGGGGCTTCCCTCCTTATGGAACAGGGGGTCTTGCTCAAACCGACGGGAAAGCCCGTCATCTTGGTCTTCTTGAATACAGGGTGGTCGAATTCGGTGATGTATTCATTGGCCAGCGCCTGGGGATCATCGGTGAATTCTGCAATGGTATTCAGTGGCGAAAAGACCAGGTCATTCTCCTTGAGTATCTTTGACCATTCCTCGCTAGACTTGGTGGCGAACCTCTGGTCAAGGATGGTGATCAGTTCCTGGCAGTTCTTTGATCTGCTGTCCATGCTGTCGAACTGGGGATCCTTCTCCAGTTCCTCAAGGCCCGTGGCGCGGCAGAAAGCAGGCCAGTACCTGTCCGGCGGGATAAGGACTAGTCCAATCCACTTGCCGTCACCGCACTGGTAATGATTAAATAGTGGATTCCCGGCGCTCCTTCTATGGATCCACGTTCCCCCGATACCAGCCATGGTCCAGAAACTTATCGGATACCCGAGAAGGAAGCTCATGCCTCCCAGGATGGAGGCGTCCACTTTCTGTCCCACCCCCGTCCTCTCTCTGACCAGCAGAGCAGCCAGCACGCCCAAAGTTGTGGTTATGGCGCCCATTTGGTCGGCGATGCCTCCTTGCGGATACTCCGGGTCCCTGCCCGGCTCTGTGATTACAGCCATAAACCCCGACCTTCCAAGCGCAGCAAAGTCAAAGGAAGGATCGTCCTTATTCGGGCCCTTCGGTCCCCACCCCGAACTGTGAGCATAGATAAGCCGCGGGTTGTATGTGGACAAAGTCTCGTAGTCCAGACCCAATCTTTGCACCGCATTACTGCGGAAGTTATGAACGAAAACATCCGACTTCTCCACCAGTTGGTAGACGATCTCCTTAGCCTTATCCTTCTTCAGGTCGAGGGTGATGCTCCTCTTATTGCGATTACCAACCTCGAAGTATGGGTTTCGTTGTCCCAAATCACTCACTACCATGGCGCCGGCCACCCTCATCATTCCTCTTGCCGGGTCACCCCCGACCCGCTCCTCTATCTTAATCACGTCAGCGCCCATATCGCCCAAGAGCATGGTGGCAACGGGTCCTTGTTGCCATTGTGTCCAATCCACAACCCTGATACCTTCAAGCGCCATAGCCATCTCCCACCTCCTTTATTGGACTCTTACTATGCCAAGTTCAGCGATTGAAATGCTCCAGGCAGGAGCACACTGCCTAAACCCCGCGGACAGGACTGGCCCGATACGATCTCTACTTGTCGGCGTCGGAGGCAAGCACTCCACCCACAGCCCAGTTCTCCTGGGGCACGTCCGCAAAGATCACGGTAGTGGCTTCAGGGGTGGTGTGGGTAATGGTTACTACCGCTTCGGTGATAAGGCGGGCCAGTTCTGCCTTCTGGGCATGCGTTCTGCCTGGCCACATCTCCACTCTGACTATGGGCATAATGTCACCTCCACTCTTTCTAAATCCGCCGCGCTGGGCTATCGCCGGCCTCCCTGTGCAGGTTAGTGGTGATGCCCAGCATAGGTGGGATCCAAGAATGCCAGGGCATGCGTTATCATCGAAGAGAAAGGCATGGCAATGATTGGGAGGCTGTCCAGGAACCAACTATGAAGGTCAGGGCCATTCCCCACCTGGTTTTTTCACTGACCTCGTCGGACAGCCTCTTGGGGCATGTCACAAGGTGACGTGTCAGGGTTCTACCGTGCCCTCTCGTGCACCTCGTAGCCTTCTTTCTTCAATACCTCGATCACTGAGGAGGGGTCACTGGTATCCAGGTGGACAGTAAGGTCTGGCACTCCAGTCTCTGGGTGCGGTATGATGAACATAGTTATGACCTCTACTTCCAAACTGCCGATGGTGTTGAGTACATTTACCACATCAGTGATGCGTCCGCACCCGTGTACATGAATTCTGGCACCCGGTTTACCTATGCCCAGGATAGGGTTCACTATCTTATAGAAAAAGTCATTGGTGGTAGCTATCCCTACCAACACGCCATCCTCCACCACCAGGACTGACCCTACTTCCTTATCTTGGGCCGAGGTTACTGCTTCCTCCACAGTATTGTCTGGAGACACCGTAACCAGGTTCTTGGACATGACTTCCTTGACAGTGATCTTGCTCAGCAGATGGGTCATTTCGTGAATGCTGAAGGTGGTCAATTGTGAGGGGCCGGACCTGTCCAGGGCATCCCGGCTGACTATACCCACAAGTTTCGTCCTGTCGACCACAGGCAGCCGTCTTAGCCCGTGGAAGTCCATTATCCTCCTGGCGTCAGCCAAAGATGTACTGCTGGGGATGGTAACGACATTGGTAGACATTACGTCACGTATCAACATGTCTGCCTCCTTCTGGTAAGTGGTTATGAACCGTCCAAGCACCAGGTATTCCGAGAGTTGCTATCTCGAAGTCTGCCTAGCTGGGGATAGGACAATAATCCCTTGGGGGCATTATACCATGCCAGCATCAGCTTGCATACCAAGTCGAGTTTTCGCCCAGGGCTTGAGCAAGGGCGACGCATCTTTGGCTGTAGGAGCGTCCGCTCTCCTGATCCGTCGATTCAAGTCCTCCTTCGCCATGACATGGGTGGTGTTTGCTTGGTTTCTCCGCCTTAGTGTTAAGAGGCAGAGTCCCTAAGCTTCTGGAAAAGGGCGACGTTGTCGTGCAGCATCTCGCTGATAGGCAGCTTGAAGGGGCATCTCTCTTCGCATTCCCCGCACTCGGTGCAGGTCTGCGCCTTTTCCATGTTCTCAGCCATCCACCCGGAAAGAAAGACTTCCGTGGGGAAACGCTTGACAAAGGTAGGGAAGTCCAACACCGCGCCTATAATGATGTCCTGCGGACACGGCTGGCAGTAGGAGCAGTGGCGGCAATACCTCTTGTCCAGTCCCTCTGCTATTTGTGCCATCTGGCGCTCTTCCTCCAGTGAAAGGGAAAGGTCACCGTTGACGATGGTGACCAGCTCCTCAATCTGCCAGGTGAACTCCACTCCTACCACCGGAACAACGCCAGGAAATTGCAGCAGGAACTTGATGGCTACCGGGGCGTTCTCCAGCACTCCTCCTCCCATAGGCTTCATGGCGATGAATCCCACGCCGTTCTGTTGACAGAGTGGTATGAGTTCATCGGCCGCCTGCCTGTCCACGAAGTTGAAGGGAAACATCAGCGTCTCGAAATGGCCCGACTGGGCGGCGATCTTGGCCACGTCCATGGAGTGGAAGCTCGCCCCAATGTGTTTTATCTTGCCCTGGTCTCTGGCCCTCTCCAGGGTAGCCAGAATACCATCAGGTCCGATGACATTGCGGTATGTCTCGAAGTCATCTAGGGCGTGAATCTGGTAAAGGTCTATCGTCTCCACCCCGAGGCGCTCCAGGCTCAGGTTGATATGCCTCTCCAGTGTCTGTGGCGTACGAGAGGTAGACTTGGTAGCCAGCACCAGTCCCTGGTGCCGCCCGGCAATGGCCTTGCCGATGAAGCCTTCACTGGTGGTGTAGGCGTTGGCAGTATCGAAGAAGTTGATACCCAGTTCCAGGCATCTTTTGACCAGTGCCACCCCCTCTGCCTCCCCAAGGCGCTGGACGGGGATACCACCGAAGCCCAGGCGAGTGACCATCAGGCCGGTTTTTCCCAGTTTTACCTGCTCCATTGCTGTTCTCTCCTCTGTCTGGTCAGCCGTATGTCACCAAGGACGTTCGTGGCATCACAAAAGGCACGGTAGTCGGGGTCTGGGACGACCCCGACTACCTTTCTCAAAAAGGTTTCCGAATAGTCACAGCCACCCTGTCCAGCCGCAACCTGTCAGAAATTGGCAGCCAGTCTCCCACAAATCTTTAGTGCCTTTACAGGCAGTCCATTAACTCGGTTAGGGTTCTGATTCGGAGGCAACGGGTGACATCGCTGAACAGATCACAGCGGTCGAGAAGCACGCCCTTCATGCCCACCTCCTGAGCCCCGACTACATCGGTGCTGTAATGGTCACCGACGTACATTGTCTCTGACGTCTTTACAGCAGCCTGCTCTACGGCGGCAAGGAAAATCGGTGCGTGGGGCTTTTCGGAGCCTGCTTCGCGCGACGTGACTATCACGTCGAGATAGGGGGCAAGCCCCAGTTCCTGGCAAACAGGGACCAGGTCATGATCGATGTTGGAGATGATTCCCAGTATCAGGCCACGCCGTTTTAGCAGATCCAAAGCGGCCAGGGTATCGTCAAAAAGGACAAAGTCTCTGTTGGAGAATATCTTGCCCACCTCCTGTATGACAGTCAGAGCCAGCTGATCTGAGATATTCACCCCAGCTTCCCTCAATACTATACGTTCCATCTGAGCATAGAGGTCCATCTGCTCCTGTAGCGAGCGCTCCTTTATGGGCAAACGGGCGTTCTCATCAATGTAATAATGATCGGCCAAGAGAATCCCGGGAGACAGCCTCTCCTTCTCCACCTCGATACCTACCTTACCGCAGGCGTTGGCATGTACTTGCTCCCGCGGCGGATAGTACTGGGCTAAGGTGTTGAACCAATCGAAGAATACAGCTTTCGTCATCTTTAGCCTCCGTGCCCATTTTACGCTATAATGAATGTAGACTCAAAAGACTATGCCGCATTCTTCCAGGCAGATAACCGAAGGTCTGTATTGCTACATCTGGCAGGGCAGAGGGAACAATTGTAACACCTACCTCTTCGCCAACGTTCTGCGGGGCGGGCGACCCCACGTTATCGTTGATCCAGGATTCCTGGCTAACGAGCTAAGGGAACCTTGCTTTGACTCTCTCCTGATGTCAATGCAGCGGGATGGACTTAAGGTCGAAGATATTGGCTTGATAATCAACACTCACACCCATCCTGATCATTGTCAGGCAACAGAGACCATTGTTCAGAGAAGCTTCCGAGAAGAGGAAAAGGGGAAGAGAGTCAGCCAGGCTCTTACCGCTCTCTCCAGAGAGGAGGAGGAGTATTATAAGACAGTGGGCGAAAGAGTGTTTGGCATGTTTGGGATGGAAGTGGCTAATCTTGAGCCCTTCATTTATCTGGGAGAAGGCGATCTGAGCCTGGGTAAGGGTGATAGGAAGATGGACCTTCAAATCCTGCTCACCCCGGGGCACTCTCCAGGGTCTATTTGCCTCTACTGGCAGGATAAACGCACCCTGATAACGGGTGATGTGGTATTCTACGGAAGCGTAGGAAGAACAGACTTCCCCGGTGGAAGCATTGCTACCCTTAGGCAAAGTATTGAAAAGTTGTCAAGCCTTGAGGTAGAATACCTACTCCCTGGTCATTCGACCGAGTACGGCAGTATTGTCGAAGGCAATGAGATGGTAAGGCGTAACTTTAACGCCATCCAGTTTTTGTTTTGACGAAGTGGGATTAACGGATTCAGTTCCGCTTGAGGTGGGGTTCGATGGAAGATGAGGATAGGATTAGATATGCCATGGAGCATACGGAGGTAATAAGGCCTCCAGAGCAGACCCTGGCGACTTTTGGCGTCAGCAATGTATATTACTATTTGCTGACAGAGCCGATATATACCGACATACTGGGGAAAGAGGAGGAAACGGCGGTCAGAGAGGGGAAAGTAATTGCCGAGAGACCCAAGATTATCACCCCTTACTATCTGCTGAATCTCTTTGAAGGCTTTGAACACGGTAATGAATTCGCTGAGCATTTGCTTCGCGAATATGGCCCCAATGAGCCTGGACTTTTGTATCGGTACCGGAATGAACCAGTGGAGGTCAACGTTCTATCCAGTCCCATGGAAGCGGTTATCCACAATCTCAACGAGAAGATAGATAGGGAGAGAAATCTCATGGCAGCCATCATTAAAGGCGTTGACGAGCTATGGGATGTATCATTGATGAAGTTCATCCATGATCTAACCAGGCAGTCCTTACATAGCAATGTGATGGAACTGGGGGCCAGACGGTTACTGGATGTAGACCGCGGCGGTATTCCCAGGTATACGAGGCATGCAATTGAACAACTCTTTGAGGAGGCCAGGGAAGAAAGGGCCAAGGTGTACGAACTGGAAGCGGAATTGAGGAGATGGGGACTATTTGAGGAGTATGAAGACAGGTTCCTGGACCTTTTCCGGAAGAGATGACGGGGGCGCTTGGCGACAGGCAAATTATGAATGCCAATTTCCAGGAAGCGCCGGCGGAACGACCTAAAGGTCGTTCCCTACTTTTGGTTCTTTGGATTTAGATATTGTTTAGGATTTCGTGCTTCGGATTTAGGATTTAATCTCTGTTTGGATTATGCGCAACTATTTGAGACGCTACGTATAGAATAGCGGAGGTGGTAGGATGGTCGATTTCAGCCAAGAATTGAGAAGTAAC
>JAUWXW010000185.1 GCA_030616195.1 Chloroflexota bacterium
GAGCTATGCTACAGAGGCTTCCGGCTAGATTCTTTGCGATTCGACAACTCTCCCTTGGGTTGGACTTCAGATGATCTAAACCTCGCTGTTGACAGGGTAGGGGGGTGTGATATAGTATTATGCTAGAAATTTTGGAGAAACCAAACCGATACGCAGAGAGATGGGATATCCAGAAAGGGTAGTAATGGCGGGTGGTGGTCAGGGTGCTCATGCAATGTCCAATGATCCAAGCTTGAAGGGTTACCGAGCCAAGGTTGTTGTGCTTCGATGGCAGTCGGACAGCTAGCTTCAGGAAAACGAAGGGTAGCATCTTGGGTTATGGAACCACTTGGTTGCCTGCCGCAGAATAAGAGTCTATCCAGAGAGAAGCCCTGTCTAGCTAAGATTCCGGTCTGTCACGGCATGAAGGAGGTTGCCATGGTATGAAGAGGTCATTGCTGTACCCGATGCACCAGAGTTTCCATTTTCACCAGCGGTGTGAGCGGGTGACTATATTTTGTATCTGGTCAAGCGCAGCGCTACCCAATATGCTCGTTGAAATAGAGTGCATAGCTTATTCCCAAGAGTCTTGATTAGCTAAAGGAAGTTAAATCTGGAATGAAGCCGAGAAAAACTCGAGAAAGGAGGAGACAATGAGCTTCAAAGTTGTTAACACCGCCCATGTTCCAGGTCTGGATATGGGAGAAAAACTGCTGGAGCCTCTGGATGCCACACTGGTTAATGGGTTTTGGCGAACGGAAGATGAACTTATTAGCAATGCCGCAGATGCTGATGCTGTGATATGTACCGGTCCGCTTCAGCCCTTCACCAGGCGAGTACTTGGCGAACTTGCCAAGTGCCGTATCGCCGCCAGTTTCGGTCTGGCTTACGACCGGATCGATTTAGCAGCCGCCACCGAGTATGGCATAGTTGTTACTAATACTCCTGGTTACTGCATAGAGGAAGTTTCAGACCATGCCGTAGCACTGATGCTGGCTCTGGGCCGTAAGCTTTTCCAGCTAGATAAAGCAGTGGAGGAGAGACAGGTCCGTTTTGTGCCCTTTAATAGGAAAGGGATAGAAGAGATTGCTAACCCGCCTGTATTTCGAATGCGCGACCAGACTGTTGGCATCATAGGCTTGGGCAGTACAGGCACAGCCACAGCCCTCAAGGCTAAGGGGCTGGGAATGAGAGTTATCGGGTATGATCCATATATTCTGGGAGCGGTTTTGGCGAGCCGCGGGATAGAGCCGGTAGATCTTGGCGCACTCCTCAGGGATTCAGACTTCATTATCATCCACGCGCTGGTTACCGAGGAGACGAGAGGTATGCTCGGCTACGAGGAGTTCAAGAAGATGAAACCTACCTCTTATCTAATCAATACTGCCCGGGGAGACATTCTGGATCAGCCAGCTCTCGTTAGAGCTTTGCAGGAGGGACTTATCGCCGGGGCAGGACTCGATGTCACTGTGGACGAACCCGTGGCCCCGGATAATCCGCTTCTCAAAATGCCCAATGTCATCCTTACCGGCCACAGTGCCTGGTACTCCGCTGTCGCCGACTCGGGCCCGGAATTCTGGTATACGCCGATGGGCCAGGTTATCCTGGCCCTCAAGGGGGAATGGCCTCCTTATGCAGTTAACCCACAAGTCAAAAACAGATGGAAAGAGAAGTGGGGCAAGAAGTCCTGAGGAGAGGTTTACATTCAAGGCAGATTCAGCACGTTCTGTGCTTTGTCATGGGCGGTTTATGAACCCGAGCCCACCGGCAAAGGAGGGGCAAAATTACGCTTTGCTACGTTCTCACCTAGGATATGTAAGAGAAAATAGATGATTGAACTAGGTGATGTTACCAGCGCCCAGCGAATTATAGCGGGTCGAGTCCACAGAACACCTTTGCTATCTTCTACGACCCTGGGAAAGCGCACTGACACGCACCTTCATTTCAAGGCAGAGGTCTTTCAGAAGACAGGCTCCTTCAAGCCTAGAGGAGCTATCAATAAGCTGCATCATCTGACAGAGGAGGAAAGAAAAAGAGGGGTTATCACTATGTCATCTGGAAACCTTGCCCAGGGCTTGGCTTATGCCGCCTCTTTGCTTGGCACCTCAGCTACAGTGGTGATGCCCCACACGACTCCTGCTAACAAGGTTAATGCTTCCAAGGGCTATGGTGCGGAAGTGGTTCTTACTGAGGGTGACCTTTTAGCAACATGCCTGGAGGTGCAAAAGAAACGCAATTTAACCTTCGTTCACCCCTTTGATGACCCCCACATGGTGGCCGGTCACGGGACGATAGGGCTGGAAATCCTGGAGGACTTGCCGGAGGTTGATATCGTTTTCGTCCCTGTCGGCGGTGGCGGCCTGATTTCAGGAATTGCCACGGCCATCAAGCTAAAGAAGCCGGCGGTTAAGATTGTGGGTGTGGAACCCGTTGGTGCCTCAGCCATGTGGCAAAGTCTGCAGCAGAAGACAGTGGTTCATTTGTACAGAACAGACACCGTTGCAGATGGCTTAGCTGCTCCCTTTGTTGGAGAGCTGAATTTGGCTTTAGTGCAAAAGTATGTTGATGAACTCGTTCTAGTGTCGGATGACGAAATGATAGAAGCTCTATGCTTGATTTTGGAGCGGTGTAAGCTCCTAACGGAACCGGCTGGAGCAGCCGGATTTGCAGCTCTGCTTTTTAAGAAAGCTAAAATCCCCAGCGGTTCTGAAACGGTTTGCGTGCTAAGTGGCGGAAACATTGACCTAAGCCGCCTGGGCACTTTCTTATGATTGAACTTATATGCCGAGATAATTTGAGAAAGCTCCTTGAGGAAGCCAGGAAGACTGGAAGGACACCAACCGGACTGGTATAATGAAGTGAGAAGGTCGAGGTTACCGGGCACTTGAGCTCCGGGTTTGGCAAATGAATTGTAGGTCGAAACGGAACTGGGAGACTTTGCTAGGGAAAATGAGATTCTGACAAAACACTATAGACAGGAGGTCAATAAATGGGTAAATGGTTAAATGCGGCGGACGTGCTAAGGAATAACGCTTACCTGCATCCGGACAAAATGGGAGCGAAGGATCTCAGCCGATCTCTAACCTTCAAGCAATGGAATGAACGATGTAACAGGCTGGGCAATGCGCTGCTGGGTTTGGGCCTGCAGCCCGGGGATAGATTTGCCGCTGTTGCGTACAACTGTGTAGAGTGGATGGAGATGTACGGGGCAGCAGCCAAAGCGGGGTTAACAATAATACCTGTCCTGTTTCGA
Source organism: Chloroflexota bacterium (assembly GCA_030616195.1). The sequence continues at coordinate 3,233 of JAUWXW010000185.1, forward strand.
CTGGCGCCTTCGGAATATCAGTACATATGTGAGCACGGTGAGGCCAAGGTCTTTGTAGTGGCGAAGGAGTTCGTGGAGGGAGTGGACTCCATTCGTCACCAATTGTCCATTCCTCGTAATAACTACCTCTTCTTTGGGGATGAGAAGGCTCCTGAGGGATATCAACACTATGAAAAAGTCATTGAGAAAGGGTCTTCAAAGGAGCCGGGCATAGAGGTAGATGAAGAATCCCCCTGGACTATTACCTACACCTCCGGGACGACCGGGAAGCCCAAAGGGGTGGTGCGCTCGCATAAGAGCTTCATCGCCTATAACTGGTTGCACGTAGCCAATTTTGGCTTTGACCAAGATGATATCGCTCTCTTGGTGATGCCCACAAGCCACATAAACTCCATCTTCTTTTCGTGGGTCTTTACCTGGGTTGGTGGAGGGGTGTGTATATATAACAGGGTAGGCTTTGACCCGGAGCATTACATCAAGACGATGCAGGACGTAGGGGCTACTTTTACTTCGTTGGTGCCTACACACTTCGTAATGATGCTTGACCTGCCCGACGAGATGAAGGCAAAATATGATGTTTCAGGCATGAGAAAACTCCTGTGTTCCTCGGCACCTGTTCGGAAGGATACCAAACTGGCCGTGATGGAGTACTGGAAGAACGCCGGCCTGTTTGAGGAGTACGGGACCACCGAGGCGGGCGGGACGACCATCCTGCGGCCACACGAGCAGCTGAAGAAGCTGGGGAGCATCGGGAGGGAATTATACGGCCTGGAAAAGATAAGGCTTCTGGACGAGGAGGGGACTGAAGTTCGCGAGGGCGAGGTAGGTGAGATATGTGTGCGTGCCCCCTCCATGTTCACCGAGTACCTTAAAGACCCTGAAAAAACACAGGACGCCTTTAAGTTCGGCGAAGGATATTTCCGGACCGGTGACATGGCCCTTCGTGACGAGGACGGGTATTACGTCCTGATGGATCGAAAGGCGGATATGATAATCACCGGTGGTGAAAACGTGTTCCCATTCGAGATAGAACAAGTTATCGCCAGCCACCCGAAGGTAAAGGA
>JAUWXW010000143.1 GCA_030616195.1 Chloroflexota bacterium
GTGGAACACCTTCAACCTCCAGGGTGACCACGTACCTGCCCCCTTTGGCGTAAACGTGAGACGGATTCATTTCGGTGCTGGTGTCTCCATCGCCGAAATCCCACGAGTAGTCGGTGATATCGCCGGTAGACAGGCTGGTGAAGCAAAGAGTCTCCTCTTCCACACTTGCGCTGAAGTTGGCCTGTGGCGCTGCTGGGTCGTCGCTTCTGGCTACCGCCCAGTCCTTTATCTCTACTTTGCCTGGTCCTTCAGTTTGCTTAAGCTCGAATTCTCCCAGCTCGCCGCCAGTGATGTCCCCATCCTCATCGACCGTCACCGTGAGCTCGGCTACATACTTCGTTTCTGTGTCATCCTCCAGTTCATAAGGGTCGACTAACTTATCTTGTGTTTCTGTAAAGACATTTTGCCCTTCGACGTAACCCTCCACCTCTACATTTGCATTACCATCATCCTTGCCATAGAGGACGACATAGTATGTCTTCTCCCCCTCCTCCTCAGGGACCGGAACTACCATGAACTGGGGCTCTGCCTGTGCGCCGGTGGTGGTTGCCCGGGGGATTTGATTGACCACCACGCCCGGTGGTAACACTCCGGCACTCCTTTCCTGAGGCCAGTCGACAACCAGTGCCCAGGCAGGACCCTCGATGGTGACCTCCAGCCTGTTCTTCGGCGGAGGGACGGGCTCCGGATCTTCCGGTGCTTGACCCATCTCGATTAGACTTTGCATAAAGGCCTCTACTATTTGTGTTACCCCTTGGGCAGTAACCTCTATAGTTCCTTCAAAGCAAGCCGCTATGGTATCACCGATCCGTTCCACCACGGTCTCTACAAGGGTGCCCCGCACTACCGCCCCTGCTGAGGGAGTTTCCAACTCAAAGTCAGTGAGGGGGCCGACCAGCTTCTTTATGCCACTCCAGGTCCTGCCTACCTCTTGCCATACCGTTATAGCGGTGTCGGTCAGCTCCTTGATAGAGATCTCGGTGTTTGGCTCGAGTTCCACCGTACTCCCATCTTCGAAGGTAACCAAAGCCCAGGAATCATTCCCGGTCCTAACGCTGTCTCCTTCTTCAATGACGACTGTTCCAGTGATCTTTTCCTCAGATAGATAAACCTGGTCTCCAGATAGAACAGTGAGAGTGCTAGCCCCAGCCAGGGCTGGCTCCGGAGGCGATATCCTTTCCTGGACAACCAGGCCTATCACAGCAAGCACTAAGATACCCACTATTATTAACATCCCCTTCTTTAACATAATACCCTCCTGCCAAGCTCTTTCAAGGGTTTCTCATACTGTAGGGCATGGTCTCTGTTTTGCCCCCAAACGGTAAAAAGCTCTCACTCGAAAAGCTCCCCTCCACTTCTAAAACCACGCTCTTTGAGAACGAAACATAGGCTATGTTAAACTAGGTGGGGGTAGTTGTCAACAATCCAAATTACACCGCAATGCGTGGATACGGAATCAAGAGGCCCACCGACTGGACTGGCTCCAGTGAGTCCAAGTCTTATTGGCAGGCCTAAGGTGCGGCATTATTTTCGGTCTCGGTAGCCTATATGGAATTCCCCAAAGTTGTCATAACCTCGGAGTTGCTCAGGCCGCCGCTCTTTGAGCGGGATGTCCACGCTGTAGAGTGTAGACAAGATCCTCTGACGGGTGTGCCTTGCCGGATAAATGTTAGAAGGACTACAAGACTCAAGCAAGGTGCAGCCAAATTTGATGTGAGCGAAATAGCCGGCAATCCGCAGGACTGTCCCTTCTGTCTTCAGAATATTGAACAGGCTACGCCTTTGTTCGCAGTGGGCCTTTGCCCTGAGGGCAGGATTAAGAGGGGGGAGTGCTATCTGTTTCCTAACCTTTTTCCTCTGGCTGAGTATCACGCTGCCGCAACACTAACGTCCAGGCATTTTCTGGATTTGGATCAATTTCGGGTCGAGATGGTAATTGACAATATGATAGCCACCAGACAATATCTGGCGGCGGTCTACCACCGGAACAAAGAAGCCAGGTACCCAATATACCTGTGGAACCATCTATCACCCAGTGCAGCCAGTATGATTCATCCCCACACTCAAATACTGGTGGATAGAAGACCTACCCCATACCAGCAAAGTCTTCTGGAGAGCAGCCGGGAGTACTTCGCCAAAACGGGAAGTAGTTTTTGGCAGGACATAGTTAAGGAAGAGAAAAGGAGAGGGGAAAGGTATATAGGGGAGAAGAATTCTGTAGCTGTTGTTGCTAGCTATGCGCCTCAAGGCAATCGAGAAATACAGATCATATTCAGAGAAACAAGTAACTTGGTGGAGTTGAGTGAGCCAGAGATAGCTGACTTTGCCTGTTGCCTTGTCAAATTGCTGCGCGGGTACAACCAAATGGGTGTTAACTCCTTTAACCTGTCTACCTTCTCGGCACCTCTGGGGGAAAGATTGGATTACTACTCTTTGCATGCTAAACTCATCTCGAGACCGGTATTGCAGCCCTTTTATCGCAACGACACCGGTATTCTGGAAAGATTCCATCATGAAGCTGACATCGAGGTGAGACCGGAGGGCGTTGCGGAAACAATGAGGGTCTTCTTCGAAGATAAGGTGTAAGTATACCAGCCGGACTGGACCGGTGCATGTCTTTGAACATGCTGAGCTGGTTGCTGGGGGTCATGAAGTTGAGAAGGGGTTCCCAAAAGAGGAGTCTTAGCCGTTGAGCATGAGGGCGTATCGAATAGGCTTTGGAAGAAATCTACGAAGAACGAGACGTGAACGTCTGCTCGGCTGGCTAGTTTGGCCCGCAGCCATATTAGCCATCCCTGTGTTCCTTCTTTTTGCCCTGCTGCTGGTGACGTTTCTGTTGGTTCTTTCCCTGCTCACTCTCTTTAGACTCTGGAGAGCCTTTAGGCGATTGAGAAAGGCCAGCAAAGAAGAAGTTGAAGTTATTGAAGCTGAGTACTGGGTCAGGGAGGAAGACGACAAAGGACAATCAACTGGATGAAGTCACGGACTTAGGGAATGGAGTCTGTGGCGGTCTCTGGATCATAGGAGGCTTATATGGATGATGAAAAAGATAGGCTTAAGATCCTGTTGAGTCACTGGGTGGAACATAATAGTGGGCACGCTAAGGAATTCAGGGAGTGGGCGGAGAAAGCCAGGAAGGTGGGGCAGACTACGGTCTGCGAGGATATAATGCAGGCAGCTCAACAGATGGACAAGGGGAATGAATTCTTGCTGGCCGCCTTGGGAAGGCTAAAGGAGGCATAAATGTGTCTGGCGAAGGCGTTCTTGAAGGACAATGATGAGAGGGAACTTGTTCTCGAAGACGTAGCGCTCATAGAGATCGATGATGAGACCTTGCGCTTGTCGACAATCTTTGGCGAGCAAAAGGAGATACAGGGGGTCATCAAGGAAGTCAATTTCGAGGATTCGAGCGTCATTCTAGCAAGACCAAGCTGATCAGGCGGGAAATGAGTTGCCTTCGGAGCCTGGTTATTGGCCTTGAAAGACACGTCGAGGGGAGAACACAACTTTGACGCTGACCTGAGGCGCCTGGGTATTCTCGGCCATTGTGTCTCCTGCAATGGTTGATGACTCCTGGTTTCCGACTTGGAGGCAACAAATTGCGCCTGGAAGAACCATGTCGTATCATATAAGTATACATAAACAGATGAGATTGTGATGGCTGGAACTAAAGGCAAAGCTAAACTTCATACGGATGCTGACCAGGACTTCGAACTGTGGGCCCTGCTGCACCAGACTCGTGATGCGGTAGCCAGGGCTAGGGAGAATGAGCTAAGGCGGGCTGATATCTCGATGATAAAGGCTGCGGTTCTGTTCTTTGTGAAGAATGTGGATGGACCGGCAACTCCTGCAAAGATATCGCGATATCTGTTTCGGGAACCTCACACCATATCCGGGCTGCTGGATCGTATGGAGAGTCAAGACCTGGTGCGAAGGGTGCACGATCTGCAAAGAAAGAACCTGGTGAGAATCGAAGTGACGGAAAAGGGTGAGGAGCTTTACCGTAAGTCAAGGGAGAGGCGGAAGATAATTAGCAAGATCATGTCCACCCTGTCAGAGGAAGAGCACGCCAATCTCAGATCATATCTCGAGAGGCTGCGGAACAAGGCGCTTAAAGAAATTGGAGTGAAGACCGGCTTGCCCTTCCCCTGATACAGGGGGACACCATCGCCGTTACATGCTTACCTGTCCCGCTGCCGTGAGCCCTCACGGGCCAGCGCCTGAAGATGACGGAAGCTCTCAGCAGGATCCGGCTGCAAGGATATGGCACTGCCCACATAGATGACGTCAACCCCAAGTCGGGCAATCTGGGAAATGTTGCCTTCCTTTATGCCTCCATCTACGCCTATTTCGGCCTCGGGCCGCGCGCCGCGGAATTCGATCACGTTATCAAGGACTTCGGGTAGGAACTGGCTGCCGTAGAATCCGGGGTGGACTGTCAGGAAGAGCACACTGTCTACCTCACCGGCCAGGGGAAGGATGGCGGAGACGGGAGTGTCGGGATTGATGGCTAACCCTACCTCCAGACCAAGGCCTCTTGCCTGAGAGATGACTGCTTGGGGTGAAGAGGTGGCCTCAAGGTGAAAGACCACTTTCTGTGCTCCCGCTTGTCGGAAGCTTTCCAGGTGCTCCTCCGGGTGCAGTACCATCAGGTGGGCCTCCCAGTTCAGCTTCATGGGGAGAGCGGCCAGGTGCTCACAGGTTACGCTCCGTGAAGGCACGAATTGACCGTCCATGATGTCAAACTGCACGTAGTTGGTGAAGCTTTCTGTCTGGCGCACCAGGGCCTCAAGGGTTTTGGGGTCTTCGGTGAGTAGGGCGGGCACTACTTGACTGAGTCTGGTCATCACATCTCTCGTAGCAGCACTGGTGCCGGGGCACCATCAACAAAGTGCCCCGGGGCATCGACAGCGAATTCGGCTGGGTCGCTGTCAGCCGCGATATGCTCTAGTATTAGAACAGCTTTGGTTGCAGTTCCTCAGAATATGATGGTGGGCGATGGTGGACTCGAACCACCGACCCCAGTCTTATCAGGACTGTGCTCTAACCTGCTGAGCTAATCGCCCGCTGGCGTAAGTATAGATAGTGACAAAAGCGGCTGTCAAGGACACAAAAAAGCACCTTAACCTCTGGATAGCGGAAGGAAGTTTGGTAAAAGCAAACTTCCCGTAGACCGGAAAGACCGACCTAGGAGTAACGTACTCCCTAGAAAGGAGGTGATCCAGCCGCACCTTCCGGTACAGCTACCTTGT
>JAUWXW010000036.1 GCA_030616195.1 Chloroflexota bacterium
GGGGGAATGGCAGAGCTAAAGGTCAATGGCACAAAAGACCCGATACTGTTTACCGTTGACGGTTATCGGCTGGTGCTGATGCCGATGTTCGTTCAGTGGGGGGATGAGACCGAACCGCCCACTGAGGCGGAAGCGCCTACCGAGCCAGTCGCTGAGGTCAAAGCCCCTACCGAGGACAAGCCCAGGCGCAGTCGCAAGGCAAAAGAGCCTGTAGCAGTCGAAGCGTAACCGAGCGTTAAGCCCGAAAACAGACCAACCAAAAAGAGGGGTGGTATAAGCCTCTCTTTTTGTGTTTTTCGCCCTATGAGTGTGGCCAGGTAGCGATACCTGGCCCTTTTTTTGTGCCTTGCAGCGGGGCTGATTTATAGGGCTGGTCTACCCCTTGCCTATACGGAATACCTTGGTGCCACAAGTTGGACACACGCCCTGTGTGGCCGGCCTGCCGTTCTTCAAGGTTATGGATCTTGGGTTCTTGATTTCTCTCTTCGCCCGGCACTTCATGCAATATGCCTGCATCTTGACCTCCTCTCTGTTCTCGCCATTACAGCTAGATTCGGTAGCAAACTAACAAAGAATGGCCTATCTGTCAACACCATGTATTCGCAGTCAAGGTTCTTCAGATAGACCCAGAGCATACGAGATGCGCTGATTGCACCAAATGGACTTTCGTTACCCTACGCCCGCTTGCGCTCGGTGATGTCGCGGACAATGATAGCATTGGCGGGCTCGCCCTCATAGTCAATGACCGTCATGCTCATCTCAATCGGCACCCGCTCGCCCTTTCTGTTCAGGAATGCCCCTTCCACGCGCTCTGGCACCTCTCGCTGCTGTGCCAACCTTCGTCTTAATTTCTGGAGGGAGGGGATGAATTCCGGCGGGGTGAACTTGGCACCATCCTCTCCAATCAACTCCTTGACCTCATAGCCCAACATCTCGCCTATCTTCGCATTGGCAAAAACAATTACTCCCCTCTTCGTCACCAGGTAGCCATCGTTGATGTCCTCTACCAGCCGCCGGTATTTGGCCTCCGATGCCCGCAGCTTCTCCTCCGCCCGCTTGCGCTCGGTGATGTCGTGCCATATGCACTGAATGAAGTCTCTCTCCCCAGTGGAAATAGCCCTGCACCTTACCTCGACGTCGAGTATCTCGCCGCCTTTTGTCCTATGTTTTGTTTCAAAGGTATCGGCCCCCTCCTTGACTACTTTCTCGATGTGGTTCGCTATTTCCTCGGCAGATTCAATGATCTCGACGTCGGGTATTTTGAGCTTTTTGAATTCCTCCCGCGTATAACCGAGGGTCTCATGCGCCTTATCGTTGCACTCCACCACTGCTCCGGTCTGTGCGTCAACGAGCAAAACTGAGTCTGCCGCTTGCTCGAAGATAGCGCGGTAGCGGTCCTCCGACTCCCACAGCGCCTTCTCCGTGACAAAACTGTCGAAATCCTGGGCTAAATAGAAAAGCTCATTGAAGCTAAACTGTGGGACGGCGCTAAGCGCCCCGATAATGAATTGCTGGTTGATATTGCGCTTGCCGTTTCGCACGCGGGAAACTTGGCTCACAGAGATGCTCATAGCACGAGCCAGCTGGGATAAATTCCCATAATATCCAGAATACAACTCGAACACCTTAGTTCTTAGGAGCACAGCACCGCCTTCAAGGCCTAAAAAAAGGCCAGACCCTATCGCGGATGCACATTGCATCGCACAAAGGGATCTGGCCCCAAGAACCCGATCACGCTTATAGAAAAAAAGGCGGCCAAAATCACCACAGATGCGTTTCCTCATCACAAGGGGATCTGGCCCGCCGTAAGCCTGATCATGTAAAGTGGTACCGAAGTACCACAATTATCTCTAAGTGGTCTAGCCACTTGATATCGCCTACGCTTTCCCGGCTATGAGTAACCTTTAACGTTGTCGATTATCATCAACGATAATCACTGGTGAACATTCTGCCATGCCCAAGTGAGGTTGTCAATACCTTGATTGGCTAAACTATAAATATTCTTTGAGGGAGATGAACTTACGATAGAAGCAATAGACCTACATCGCACGCTGCTCAAACGCATTTAACTCAACGCGGGATCGACCGAAGCGAGAGGTCTTTGCTACCGCTCTATTTCGTAGGTCTCTGCTTAAGTGCAGCGGGCTGTGGCGTTACTGTAATGCCTAACCGTTCAATTCCCTTTTGCTGTACCTCTTGGAGCAGCTTTCGAAACTGCTCGACTTCCTCTTCTGATAAAGAGGACAAGCCGTGGGCAACTACAGACAAGAGCACCTGTTTTCCAGGACGGAGAAGTGCCTCGCCCTTGGCAGTTACTTGAATCGCTCTAAGTGGCTGCCCCTTCCGCTTCGGCGTCCTCGTTATCAAGCCGTCTCTTTCCATTCGAGCGAGCACTCCAGCCAATGTGTGCGTTTCTCGAAAGGATAAACGGGATAACTCGGCAGCGGTCAATGGGCCGTGATAGTCGTCACAAATCCACAGCACCGAGAGGTATGGAAGCGTCAAGTTCACCTTGAGCAGTTCCCGCTCCAGTACCCTGTTGCATATCCGATAAGTTCGCCCAAGCTGCATCCAAGCTGCGAAAACCGGATCTGCAAACTGGCGCTCGTACATACTACCCTCCCCCCACTATGTATATTATACGAAACAAACAAGCTGGAAATCAAGTGGTCTCGAAGGGTACGGGGCTAAACATAGTTGCACGACATAACATAGCGAGTGGTGCAATATGACGGCTAAACCAGATAATGCTACTTCTGGTTAGGGCACAAGTCGCAGCCGCCGTCGTGTTGAGAACTCCGAGTTTATTAAACATTCCGCTAAAGTGTGCAATCGTACGCCCTTCAGATTAGATGAAGCGTAAGGGGGTGGCAAGGAGGATAAGTGATGACCATTGCCTCATTGCGAAAGGTGCGGGGGAATCTCAGTTACGACAAACTAGTACTTTTGGTCAATTGATTTAAACATCGTCATGAGTATAAGGAGAAGAGATACAAACTCGCCTAGAAATCGAATACCCTGTTTCGAGAAAGGCAAACCGCGAGAAATCGCGGGACGCAAAGCTACGGGTCTACGGTTGAGAAGATTCAACTAGGATAGCCGGGCTGCCGAAGAACAGAAAAGCTTTGCGTAAGGCCTTTCTCAAACGAGAAAGGCTTTCCCTTTTTAGCCAAGACGTCAATCCTCCGAGAGGAGGTGGGCAGGGCGGAGCAAGACCGAATAGCCGCTCCGAGAAAGGCAGACTGCGATGCCAAGAATGAAGGGGATGGGAGGCTATCAATGGGCTTGACTTTTTGCCAATTGGCAACATATACTATGGAAGGCGCATGACTTTTGCCAATCGGCAACATATACTGGTAGATTATGGCGTATCATGACAGAAACAGTCTCAATAAGATAATTCGGCATCGAAGAACGATGATCCCGCTGACACTTCGCGAGCTTGCAACGGCATGTGGTGTGTCCGTATCACATTTGGCGCGAATAGAAAGCGGTAGTCGTTTTCCTTCAGCTAGGGTCCTGCGCCAGATTGCCAAGCCATTAGGCTTCACGGAGCAAGAGCTTCTTGTCCTTGCCGATTACCTCTCCCCAAACGCATCTATGCTGAAAGAGGAACATGAGGAGTACGCAGTTGGCCGACTGGACACGCGTGTGGCCAAGGTGCTAGCGCAAGAGCCTCTTGAAGTTCAGCGCGCCGTTATTAAAATGCTGCCAGTCTTGAAGAGCATCACCAAGGTCAAGGACCTGTAAGAATTGCCGGCCAACCACCGGGTCAAACTTGCGGTGTGGGTTATTAGGTATCAGGCCCCGCCTACCAGAAATGGAACCAGAGTGGTGTATATCTACGCCGAGGACCTAAGGCACTATCCGTGGGGAGTAGACCAATAGGGGACAAAATGGGGGCTCCCTGTTGGGGAAGACAACCCTCTAAGAGGGTCCGTGCCTCTATAACCTAGGTGTGGGTCCAGCTGGGCGGCGGCAGGAGCTCTATACGCAGTTCGTCGAGAACACTTTGCCGTATCTTTCGCAGCAACTGGGTGAGTTGCTTGATCTCCTCTGTTGATAAGCAGGACATAATTTTACTAATATGGGCGAGATCCCTCTCTTTGGCTTGGTTGCGCAGTTCCTGCCCCTTGGCAGTCATTTTAACCTCTGTAAATGGGCGCCCCTTCCGCTTCGGCACTCTCCTCACCAAGCCGTCTCTTTCCATTCGATTGAGCAATCCAGATACGCTTTGACTGTCCCGAAAGATCAAACGGGATATCTCTTCAGGGATCAATGTGCCGGGATAATCCGTGCAAACGCTTAGGACTTGGAGCCTTTCAGGCGTCAAGCCCACCTTGGCGAGTTTACGCTCTTCGGACTTGCGCATCACATACCAGCTTTGGTGCATCAGCACCCAAGCTGCGAAAGCATCATCGTCAAACTGATAATCGTACATTGAACCCTCCATTCTAGTTATGTAATAGCAAAGAATGACATAGCGTATTCCGACGACCACCTTCTATACCGACCAGTGATGATCTGGGTGTCTAGCCCCACTCTTTGTCGCTGTTGTTATCGTTTGAAAGCTTCGCTAAGGCTAAAAGCGCCTGTTAATGGGGTTAAATGGCTATTTGGGTTTGAATGCTGATGGGGCTTGCTAAAAGCAGCTCAGCTACCTAAAGTGCCCATTACTCAGTTGTGCCAATGTTGCTGACGACGCACAGGGGTCCATTAGCCTCGTCCCGTCAAGTGTCCTATGTTTGCTGAGTTCGAACATTCGATACTTCCTACTCTCTCGGAGACTAAGAAACGCTCAAGCTCGTTTCGACCTGCCTCCTTGCCACTCATTCTCACTACCTCTACACTAGCGACTTGCCCTTCTGCATTTCGCCAAAGCACCAGGATGTATTCTCCATCTATGCCCTCAAATCTCAAGTGACTTCTTCGCTGTGCTATCTCTGCTAGTGCCCTCTCCTCCGACCTTGTAAAGTTCTCTCCCCTCGCCTGAATTAGTCCACATCCAATTGCTACTGCCACAGCCTGAGCCCTGTTAGAAACGCCGAGCTTTCGCATCGCTTTAAAAAGCCTATTCTTTACTGACTGCTCTGTTAAGGAAAGCTGGTGTGCGATCTCCTTACTTGAATAACCATCAGCAACAAGTTGCAGAAACTGTACTTGCCTCTTTGTTAAGGTCGCCGGTTTGAATTTTACAGCGAGCATATCACATCCTTAACCAATGTATTAAACGCCCCCTGCGGCACGCGCCTTGCGTGGCCATCTACCACGCTTCTCGGCCCAGCGGTGCAGGATCACAAAGTCACCTTCATCGACGATCTCGAAACCTGCTCGCTCCTCTCCTCCGTGAGAAAACCGTTGAACTCCCGGGCTAAATAAAAAAGCTCATCGAAGCTGCACTGTGGGAAGGCGCTAAGAGCCCCAATAATGAATTTATGGTTGATATTGCGCTTGCCGCTTCGCACCCGGGAAACTTGGCTCACAGAGATGCCCATAGCATCAGCCAGCTGGGATAAATTCCCATAATATCCAGAATACAACTCAAACACCTTAGTTCTTAGGAGCACGAGACTCTCACCTCCCTGCCCAAGTGTCGAGATAATAGCCATTAATCGGCCGTGATAATCGCCAACGAACTTGCATAAACTATATACCACAAGGGTTGACAATTGTCAACACCCTTTACGGTACTTGCCTGTTGTCAACCTCATTCACGATTGGAAGGGGCCAGGAGTCTATCAAACGGGTTGACTTTTGCCAATTGTCAACATATACTAGTAGATTATGGCGTATCATGACAGAAACAGTCTCAATAAGATAATTCAGCATCGAAGAACGATGCTCCCGCTGACACTCCGCGAGCTTGCAAAGGCATGTGGTGTGTCCGTATCACATTTGGCGCGAATAGAAAGCGGTGGTCGTTTTCCTTCAGCTAGGGTCCTGCGCCAGATTGCCAAGCCATTAGGCTTCACGGAGCAAGAGCTTCTTGTCCTTGCCGGTTACATCTCACCAAACCCATCTATGCTGCAAGAGGAACATGAGGAGTACGCAGTTGGCCGACTGGACATGCGTGTGGCCAAGGTGCTGGCGCAAGAGCCTCCTGAAGTTCAGCGCGCCGTTATTAAAATGCTGCCAGTCTTGAGGAGCATTGCCAAGGATATCGCTCAATCAGACGTGGGGGAAAGGCAATTCAGCCCGGATGAACTTGAGCAGTTCAATGGCAAGGACAATCCCAGCCGCTATGTAGCCTGTTGCGGCAAGGTGTATGACGTTTCGAAGAGCTCACTGTGGGATAATGGGGATCACCAATATTTGCATGTGGCCGGGCGCGACCTAACACAGGATATGGAAGCTTCTCCTCATGGTTGCGAGGTACTGGACAAGTTTCCTGTTGTCGGCGAGTTAAGGCAAAGTTAGCAGACTGAGCGCCATTCAGGCTGAAGCTAAAGCCAAAAACGATTGTAGATACTTGCTGATTTTGTCTGCCCTCATTTCTTTTTTCGTACTATATCGCTGTGGTAGGCTAACCCGTTTCTGCTTTCTATCCCCTTTTCTAGCTATCGCCAATTGCTCTGCTCAGACAGCCACAAGCATCCCGACCTATCACAGCCTCTAGTTCGAAAAAACCACTGCCCCCAGGTCGAAAAAAGAAAGGGCCCCACCCCCTTCGGGATTGGGCAGGGCCCTTACAAAGTCGCCACTATACAGGCGTATCACCTACAGGCTCACTATTCCCACGGCGGGAACGGCGGGTCGAAGCAGATCCAGATCAGGTCCTGAGTCTCGAACCCGTCGTACAGAGCGCCAGGAACGGCGTCGTTCTCGATCGGGCAGCCGTAGCTGTTGTGGTACCACTTCGTGCCGCTCAGAGTGAGCTCTATTGGCTCCGGTACGCCTGGCTCTACACCCAGGGTGTCATCCCACGCGTAGCTCTCCACCTTGTAGCACAGGATGCCAGCCGGGAAAGCGGGGACGTACTTCGTCTCCGTGCCGACTACCTCGTTGTAGCTAATGCTAACGACGCCCGGTGTGAGTGTCGAAGTGCCGGAGCTAGACCACGCGTTGCCAACGGTAAACGGCCAGCCGGCATTGCCTACCATCGGTGTGATGCTAATCGTCCACGCCCACAGCGTTACTGGACCGACGACAGTGTTCACGTTAAACCTGGCCTTCCAGTTGAGCATGGTGAGCGAGCTGTTCCACCATCCGACACCTGTTGCCGTCACCGCGCCCAGAACTGAGTTGGTCCGCTTGGCACCATAGTGCGGTGCACCCGCCAGCGGATCCCATTCGGCTGTCCCAGCGTAGCCGTTTGGAAGCGGGCCAGCGTAGAAGCTGGTTTCCTGGTGCCACGACGGGTCTGGGATCGTGATATCGAATGGTTCTACCATTGGTATTTCAATGTGTTCCGTGTGAGGGCCAGGCAGCCACTCCTCGGTGTGCAGAGCGAAGTACTCTACAGAAGTGGGATCAGCCGGTGGCTCATTGGGCAGCGCCCACCAGGTGGTCAGGTAGATGCACCAGCAGCACGGCTCGGGAACAGGCGGCGGAATCACCGGCGGAGGCACTACGATCGGGCAGGAGAAAGGCTCCATCTGGTCGCAGGCCCATGCCAGGACGGTTACTCCTGGTACCCAGCTCTCCTCCACATGCCCGAGGTTGAACACGATCTTATCCGTGTCGCACGGAGCCATCGTGCCCGTCGGTACAGGCGCAGGAGGCGAAGCTACAGGAATTCCGAACTCGTCCAGGACCTCCACGTATACCTCGCAAGCACCGGGCTTGCCGCCGGCGTTGTGGATGTCAACCGAGATAGTCAGCATCTCGCAGACCTCGATCGACTCAGGCTGCTGGATGCCGGTCACCACGATCATCGGACCACCAACCACGTTGATGTCGCAGGTCACAGGCATTCCGCCACAGGCCTGAGCGTAGACGGTGATGGTCTGGTTCAGCCAGGCCTGGTCGATGTGGATAGGACCGAATAGCACCTTATCGGTGTCACACGGATCCAGCACGATTGTCGAGCCGTACTCAGGCCCCACAATGATTATGCCCATCTCGTCCTCGATCCACATGGTCACCACTTCGCACATTCCAGGCTTGTCACCAGCGTTGTGGACATCAACCGAGATGATGATGTCCTCGCAGGGCTGCACCCCCGCTGGCTGCTGGATGCCGGTCACCTCATAGATGGGCGGCGACAGCACTATCACGTAGCAGGGAAACATCTCCTCTGGCTGCGGGTCTAGCGGGTTCGCCGGGAATCCAGCGACGACGATAACCATCCCTCTCCAGGTCTCATCTACATGCCCGAAGTCGATGGCGATCTTAGCCGTGTCGCACGGGTCCAGCACGTCAACTAAAGCCCCCGACACCGCGAGCGGGGTCTCGTCTGGGAGAACGACGCCGACCACCAGCATGCCCCCACCGGGGACATCACCAGCGTTGTGGATGTCAACCGCGACCACCAGGTCCTCGCAGATCTGGACCGTATCATCCTGCTGGATGCCGGTCACTATGAGGTTAGCACCTGAGAAGATGTCCACCGGGCATACCTCGCCATCAGCCACTACCGTGTAGCTGCCAGCCTCCGTCGGATGCCAGGTGAAGACCACGGTTGTGGTGTCGCACGGAGCAAGGCCTTCAACATACACCTTATCCGAGTACACCGGCGCGCCAGTAGCATCCTTGACCTGGACGAACACCCAGCCGTTGCCGGTTATGGTGCCAGCATTGTGCACGACCACCTCTATGGTGTACACCTCGCACACATTGCCTGTCTCAGCCTGGATGATCTCGGTGACATCCATTATGACATCACCGACCTTCTGGTTCAGGCTGAACTCGATATCAAACTTGCAGTCGTCGGTCTGGATGATGTTGCCCACAGCGGCATCAATCCACCACTCGATCATGATATCGATATCGGAGTAGGCGGGAAGGTCACCGATGATCCAGTTGGTGCACTCGATGTCACACGCCTTGCCCTCAGCGACCAGCGTCAGTGGCGCACAAAGGACATCTACGTAGGTTGCCTCATCATCCCAATCTAAGCCAGGCGGGTAACTAAACGAGCCGCGTGGGAGGGGGGCGTCAATGCCAACTGATCCACCTACCTTTAGAATGTCTCCCGTAGAAGGAGCTATTGAAGCCAGCGGTAGCTTCCATTCGGAAATCCTTGTACTCGTGCCGTAGTCGTAAAGCGTCATGGTTTCAAGGTCTCCAGGAAGCAACATTTGCTGCACACCATTGATCTCCCAGTCCGTTTCCCAACCATCAGTTTGTCCAGAGCTTGTTCCACCCCATGCATTAGGGTCTGCGCCCATCTGGAATATGATGTCGCATGGCATACCCCACGGGGCTCCAGGCGTAGGGTTGATGTTTATGCTCGTCTGGTCGTTACCGTGTAAGTTCTCGCCAATCCGAGCATCAGTCGAATCCATGACATCAACCAACACGTACAGGTAATCCGTCTCTGCTATCACAGAAACGGTGCCCTTGCCACCTGCGACATTTATTACCGTAGCTTCATCCCACTCTCCAGGTGCCACAGTGCCATCGATTACCGGTAGCGAAACGGGAGGGAGGTCAGCGCTGATCCTCATGTCCAGGTTGCAGCACAGCTCGCCCTCACCGGCACCGCCGGTGGCGTCCACGTCGGACTCAGGCTCGGTCAGGCCGTTATCGTCGCTGACCATGTTCTTGAGGTGGATGTCAGCCACGCCGTCAACGCAGCCCACGTTAGCCAGATTGATCTCCACCATGCCTTCGTCACCCGGCTTCAGGCACGGAGCACTGAAGTAGGTGATGACATCGGGATCATCCTCGCCGTCCACCTTGAGGTCCAGGTCGCCAGCAGTGAAGATGTTGTCCGGGCTGGTCTCGTAGTCGCTGAAGAAAGCCCACGTGCCTATGCCAACCAGTGAGCCAACTATGGCGATCATGAGCACACTAAATATTACCTTTTTCATTCTCTATCACCCCCTTTCTAGTTATATTTTGTTCTCCTCAACTTATTTATCTTCCATTCCTCCTGATTTCACCTCCTTGGTCACAGATAAACCAGACATAGGGCGAGTGTCGCCCCTAATATAACGCTCACGCCGAACACTCCAAGCAGTTGCACCAATGTGAACCCTCTTAGCCCAAACCTTTTCAGGGCTAGGCGCAGCCCCAGGATGCAATTTGCAAATACCCCCCACAAGATAAGCATCTGCCACTGCCCGGTGGTCAGGAAATGTACCAGGTCGATTGTTCCGAAGAAGA
>JAUWXW010000039.1 GCA_030616195.1 Chloroflexota bacterium
CACCGCAGTAATCTTTATATCGCCCTCAGTGCCTGCTTCCTCAGCTTCTGGCACACGGATAATGATGGTGGCCACCCTGGCCAAGGTGTAGCCTCGATCGGACACGGTGAGGCATACCATGCCCTCAGGGACATCCTCTATTGGTTCAGGTGATAGTGGGGTTGGCTCGACATGAAGGTTCTCGGCGACAGTTATTGTGTGCCTCCCAGATTCGACCTCCACATTGTGTAATGGCGGGTCGATCTCTACCTCCCAGTTACTCGGGGCTTGGACTACTTCCAGGGTAATGTAGGTGGTTCGGTTGCCATCAACATTGTAAAAGCGAATCACCCCCTTCACTTCTCCACCGGGAATAACCTGAAGGCTGGAAGCCCCCCAGGCAGAGGCGAAGTTGTACCTGGCCGGCTCATCAGCTATCTGGTCGGCAGTCTGGTTCGCCGGAAGTTCGGGCTCATCCAACGCAATGGCAGGGTGCATGCTGCCACTGAGTACGGTGTTGGACTGCCAGCCAGGGGCGAGAACCGAAAATGCGGCAAGTATTGCTAACAGTGCCCCCAGCAGCACCAGGTGGCCTGTCCACTTCATCAACGTCCTCATCATTTTGCCGGGCTCCGCCTTTTCTTTTTCGTGTGCCTTCATATTACAGGGGCCAGCCAACATTGAGGTCAAAAAAGGATCGAGAATTGCTACAAAGATGTCAAAAAAAGATCGGGAATCCTAACAATCGAGTCACAACTGCTGCCATTACCTGATCTAGTTCGAACACATAGGTGACCCATGAAGGGTGAGAGGGTTCCGGGTAGGTGAAGGAAGTGATTCCTTCACACCTCAAGAACGAGTTTTCGGCATAAAGGGTACTTGCATTGTTGAGGCCTCTTTGTTATACTTGAACTAGTGCAAATGCCACAAGGGGCAGAGAACATGATACAGGTGCACCTTAGCCAGGTGGCTCACATTCCGCTGTATAAACAGATAGTGGAACAGGTGAAGCAACTCATAGCCACCGACCAGCTTCAGCCCGGTGAACACTTACCGACGGTTAGGCAACTGGCCCATTCCCTGGGCATCAGCCCGGGCACGGTGGTTAGGGCTTATCTCGAACTGGAGCAGGAACAGATAGTAGTGTCGCGGCGCGGGGGAGGCACAGTAGTATCGGCTAGTACTGATGATCCCCGAGTGTCAATGCTGCGTCAGAGGCGCCTTTCAAATATGGTCAGCAGCAATATTCTGGAGGCTTTGAGTCTGGGTTACAGCCCGGAGGAGCTCGAGGCGGCCTTCTCTCTACACCTGGCTCGTTGGCGCGAGGAACGGAAGGGCAGACTGGAGACCCTGGAGAGTCGAGGTAGCGATATTGATACCCGAAATACCATCGTCATAGTTGGCAGCCATGATCTAGCGCTCAACCTCCTGGTAAGTCAGCTTAAGCATAGAAACCCTGAAATCAACATTGATGTCACCCATGCCGGCAGCCTTGGTGGCCTTATTGCCCTCCAGGAGGAAAGGGCTGACCTGGCCGGTATCCATCTGCTGGATGAGGAAACAGGCGAGTACAACTACCCCTATGTGAAACACATCCTGCCGGGCCGGGAGATGGCCATTGTGCACCTGGCCTATCGGATCCAGGGCCTCATGTTTGACAGGAGTAATCCCAAGCAAATCAAGGGGCTGGAAGACCTGGGGCGTCCCGAAGTCACCATTCTCAACCGGCAGAAGGGGTCCGGGACCCGCGTGCTGCTGGACCTTAAGCTGCGGCAACACGGCATCATGCCCTCTGAGGTAAAGGGCTACGAACGCGAGTTGGATACGCACCTGGCGGTGGCCACCGGCATCGCTCGGGGTGAGGCAGATGTTGGATTGGGCATTGAGGCGGCTGCTCATACCTGTGATCTTGGCTTTCTGCCCTTATTCAGGGAAAGGTATGACCTGATAATCCCCATAGCAATCTACAGGAGCAGGCTGCTGTCGTCCCTTCTGGAGACTATTAGCAGCGAAGATTTCATAAAGGTAGTGGCCAGCGCTGGGGGCTATGATACCTCCCAAACAGGGGCGACGACTTTTTGCAGATATGACAATTGAACTCTCTGAGCCCCCTCTCCTATTGGTGTTTGGCAAGAATAGGGAGGCGAAATCTTGAGAAAGGCGACTTGTTACGTATCGGTTTGGGTAGCTCTGGTGAGCTTGCTGGTTATGGCTATCGGCTGCGGTGGCCAGGGGGCTGAAGGCGCAGGGCTATTGCAACCAAAGGGTAGGCTTCGCCTAGCAACGACCACCAGCCTTTATGACACCGGCCTGTGGGGGTATCTGGAGCCAATCTTTGAAGAAAAGTATGGGGTCGAGCTAGACGTATTGTATGCTGGCACCGGCATAGCCCTGGAATACGGCAGGGGAGGAGATGTGGATGTCATCACCATTCATTCCAAGACCCGTGAGCAGCAGTTCGTAGCTGAAGGATATGGTGTCGAGCGGGTCCCCTTCGCTTACAACTACTTTCTCATTGTGGGACCGGAAGACGATCCAGTCGGCATTAAGGGGATGACACCCGAAGACGCGTTTAAGAAGCTTGCCGAGACCGGCGCGGTGTCTTTTGTGTCTCGCGGTGATGATTCGGGGACCCACGGCAAGGAAAAGGCCATATGGTCAAGCGCCGGGTATGATGACTACGAGGCAATCAGCAACGCGGGGGCATGGTACATAGAGGTAGGGAGTGGCATGGGGCCAACCCTGCTCATGGCCAGTGAAAAACAAGGCTATACCCTGAGCGACAGGGGGACTTTCCTTTCTTACCAGGGCAAGATAGACCTGGTGCCCATTGTGGACCAGGGTAGTATCCTGCTCAACGTCTACTCAGCAATCGCCTGTAAGCAGAGCAGGAGCCTGGACATGGCAACCAACCTGGTGAACTTCCTTGTGTTGCCCGAGATACAGGAGCTTATCGGCAACTACGGCGCCGCGCAGTATGACCTGCGCCTGTTTACCCCTTGCGCCGGGGCCGAACCTCAATCGTAGTAACATCTGAGGTACAAGGTACATTGACTGAGCTTTGGGACGGAATAGTTGAGGCGGTACGCCTTATAGTATCGCTTGACCCCGAGGTCATGGAGATAGCCGGGAGATCGCTGGCGATATCGGCAGCCTCCTGCACTATCGCCATCTTGATCTGTCTGCCGCTGGGCAGCTTGATACACTTCCGGCGTTTCCCGGGCAAGAAGCTGCTCATAAGTGTAATACAAACCTTATTCAGTTTGCCTACCGTCACCGTCGGCATCATCGTCTTTGTGCTTTTCCGCCGCGTCGGGCCGCTGGGAGAATTTGGCCTGCTGCATACCCCGGTGGTAATGGTAATAGGACAGGCGATGTTGATTACACCGGTGATGTTGGGGCTCATCATTTCCGCCCTGAGTGGTGTAGATAGGGCGGTATCAGAAACCGCCACCTCCCTAGGCGCCAGCAGGTTTCAGATGATGGTGGTCACCGTAAGGGAGGCGAGATACGCCATAATGACGGCAGTGATAATGGGGTTTGGCCGGGCAATCTCCGAGGTGGGGTTGTCCATGATGATCGGTGGCAATATCGCCGGATTTACCAGGACCATCACTACCGCAATGTTACTGGAGACATCGAGGGGTGACATTGAGCTGGCGATGGCCTTGGGAATAATCTTGATCTTGATCGCGCTGGTAATAAATGTGGCCCTGAACAGGATTCAGCAGAAATAAGGAGCGACGCCATGGCTTTAATAGAACTCGCCGGCCTGGGACAAGAATACGAGGGGCGACATGTCCTGAAGGACATCAACCTCGGGATTGACCGAGGCGAGGTCTTTGCCTTAATTGGCCCGACGGGCGCTGGCAAAACGACGCTGGTCAGGCTGTTAGACCTCTTGGACCTGCCGGCTTCGGGGCGGATATATTTTGATGGGGTAGACGTTACCCGTTCCCGGCATCACAGGCTGAAGGCACGTCGCCGCATGGCGTATGTGCAGCAAAAGCCGATTGTATTCAGTATGAATGTCTATGGCAATGTCGCCTGTGGTCTGAGGTGGAGGCATGAAAAGAAAGAGGTTATCCGTCACAAGGTGGAAAGCGCTCTGGAGTTGGTTGGCATGGCCGACTGCGAGAACAGGGATGCCAAGACACTTTCTGGAGGCGAGACGCAGCGGGTGGCTATAGCCCGGGCTTTGGTTACTGACCCGGAGGTGCTTCTCCTGGACGAGCCGACCGCCAATCTGGACCCTGTTTCCGTATCAAGGGTAGAGGAGGTCCTGGAACAGATTATTGCTGAGCAAAAGATGACCGTGCTGATGGCTACCCATGACATGCCCCAGGGGCAGCGCCTGGCTAGCAGGGTTGGGGTGCTCATAAATGGCGAGATGCTTCAGGTAGGCAGTCCCAACGAAGTATTCTGTTCACCCAAAAGCAGAGAGGTAGCTGAGTTTGTCGGCGTGGAAAACATCCTGGCTGGGGTGATAGCAGAGAAAGACGATGATCTGGTCAACATAAGTGTAAATGGACATGTCATTCAAGCGATTTCGGACTATGCAATAGGTGACAAGGTCCATGCCCTGGTCAGGCCCGAGGATGTCACCTTCAGACTCTCCAAGGAACCGAGCAGTGCCAGGAACCTATTTGAGGGGGAAATAAGCAGAATGACTCCAATAGGGCCGCTGGTCAGAATTGAGGTGGACTGCGGTTTTCCCCTTCTGGGGGTGCTAACGACAAGGTCAGCGCAAGAGCTTGAGCTTACTATCGGCAAGTACGTTTACGCCAGCTTCAAAGCTACCGCGATACACCTCATCAAGAGGCACAATTAAGACTTCGGGGGCGACGTATGGCTGGACCCAAAACTACGACAGACGATGTGGGAGGTGAGCCTTTTGAATCTCTGCTCACAAATTGGGGATAGCTGGTAAGCCTAGCTCCAGCCCACCTATAAGTGATACAATTACCGCATGAAGCTATCTTATTTTGTCTCAGGGGGACCAGGCAATTGAAACACGTTCAGCTCTACGATACCACTCTCAGAGACGGCGCCCAGCAGCCGGGTATCACCTTCTCTGTGGAGGACAAACTGAAGATTGCCCGCAAGCTGGACGAACTGGGCATTCATTTCATTGAAGGTGGTTGGCCTGGGTCCAACCCCAAGGACACAGAGTTCTTTCGTAGAGCCCGGGACCTTCATCTCTCTCAGGCGCTGCTTTGTGCCTTTGGCAGTACCAGACGACCGCGTGTTGCTACCGACAAGGACCCTAACCTTCGCGCTCTCGTTCGTGCCAAGACTCCGGTAGTGACCCTGGTGGGCAAGAGCTCGGAGCAGCAGGTAACGCGGGTGCTGGAGACCAGCCTGGAAGAAAATCTGGCCATGATCGGGGACTCCGTAAGCTTTCTCAAATCCAAGGGATGTACGGTCTTCTTCGACGCAGAGCATTTCTTCGATGGATACAAGGCAAATCGTGAATACGCGTTACTGACTATCAGGACGGCTGATGAGGCGGGTGCTGACTGCGTTGTTCTCTGCGATACCAACGGCGGCACTTTGCCCTACGACTTAGCTGCCATGGTGGAGGTGGCGGGAAAGGAAGTAACCAGTCCTTTGGGCATCCACGCCCACAACGATGCTGGTCTGGCAGTAGCCTGTTCCATTGTGGCTGTTCGAGCTGGTGTGGTCCAGGTTCAGGGGACTATTAATGGCTATGGGGAGCGCTGTGGCAATGCCAACCTTTGCTCTATTATCCCCGCCCTTAAGCTGAAGATGGGCATCCCTTGTGTCACTGACGAGCAGTTAGCCAAGCTGAAGGAGGTTGCTCACTACGTCAGTGAGCTGGCCAATCTATCTGTTTCCGCCCGCAGACCCTATGTGGGCAGTAGCGCCTTCGCTCACAAAGGGGGCCTCCACGTTTCGGCGATGGCCAAGTGGGAGGCAAGCTACCAGCATATTGATCCTGAGCTAGTCGGCAATCGCAGCGCGGTAGTCGTATCAGAGTTGTCCGGGGTGAGTAATATTGTCTATAAGGCCAGGGAGCGGGGGCTTGACCTTTCTCCAGGCGAGGAAGCGCGGCGCATCCTGGAGCAGGTCAAGTCCATGGAGGGTCGGGGCTTTCAGTATGAAGATGCGGAGGCTTCCTTTGATCTGCTGGTGCACCGCGCTCAGCCCGATTACCGGCCTCCCTTTGAGCTGGTCGATTTTATGGTGATGGTGGAGAAGCGACGTCGTCCTGCAGCCAGCGGTGAGGAAACGCTGGCTGAGGCTATGGTTAAAGTAAGGGTAGGTGAGCAGGTAGTTCATACTGCTTCCGAGGGCAACGGCCCGGTGGATGCCCTGGACGCGGCTCTGCGCAAGGCCCTGACCGAGTTTTACCCCAGCCTGGCTCAGGTGCGGCTAACGGACTACAAGGTTCGCATTCTTGATGAGAGCGCTGGTACAGAGGCGCAGGTCAGGGTGCTCATTGAGTCCAGTGATGGGGAGCAGGTCTGGAGCACGGTGGGCAGCTCCACCAACATTATTGAAGCCAGCTGGCTTGCCCTGGCTGACAGCCTGGAATACTGGCTGCTGGGAAGAGGGAAGAAGTCTCTGTAGTATTGTTTATCGTAGGGCGGGGGCCTGTGTCCCCACCGCTTTTGGGGCAGGACTGGAGCCTGCCCTACGGGAAGTAAGGTGCTGTACACATCCCTGGTAATGCTGGCCTTTGCCCTGTTGGGCCTGTCTGTGGGCAGCTTCCTCAACCTGTGTATCGACCGGCTGCCTCTGGGCCAATCCATAACCAGTCCCCCTTCTCATTGTCCTGCTTGCGGGCGAAGAGTATCTGCCCTCGATCTGATCCCCTTCTTTAACTATCTCTGGCTGCGTGGTGCCTGTCGCTATTGCCATGCTGGCATTCCCATCAGACTGCCTATAGTGGAGTTGGTGACCGGGCTTGCTTTTGCCTTCCTCTACTGGAACTTCGGCTTTGACCAAGGTCCTGAGCTGGGCATGTCCATGGTGTACGCCAGCTTTCTGATCGTTATGTTCTTCGTTGACCTGGAGCACCAGTTGATCCTCAACAAGGTAGTCTATCCTGGAATCGTGGTGGCTTTTGCCCTTTCCTTTGCCTGGCCTGATGCCTTTTCTTATCTGTGGACTGATCTTGGGGTGGTAAGCTCCTTGATAGGAGGTGCCGTTGGCTTTGCTCTGCTGTTCTTGCCTTACATTATCTATCCCAAAGGGATGGGCGCAGGAGACGTAAAGCTGGCACTGATGATCGGGCTGATGACCGGGTTCCCGGAGGTATTCGTCGCCCTGCTATTGGCCATAGTGGGGGGTGGATTGCTGGCCATCCTTCTTCTCGCCCTTGGCTTGAAGAAACGCGGTGAGGCTATCCCCTTTGGTCCCTTCCTCGCTGCTTCTGCTATGGTGGCCTTGCTTTGGGGAGAGAGTATCTACGAGTGGTATACAGGGTGGTTCTCATGAGGCTCCGGGAGCACTATAAATGTGTTGAGACGAAGCAAGCTCTATCCTTAACCTTGGCAGGCATGGCAAGGGCCTGCCAAGGTGAGCTCGCCCCTGGCGATCTCTGGAGGCCCTGTCCTACGAGACAACAGACTAGTGAACGCTCTCCGATTCCCCAGACATTGACAGTAGGAGCGAAATGTCGTAGCTTAGTAGCCGAGGCGAGTATGCTGACTAGGTGGCCGTTTTATCGTCAGGCGCGGAAGGTAGCACGAGTGACTGCGCCAAGCTATTCGTGTGGCGAGTCTCTGTTTGGGTGCGGGATCATGGAGCCAATAGAGTTTGAAAGCAGTCTTGAAGAAGAGTGATGCGATGGTTCAGAACAAGCAGGCCAGGCCCAGGAAGCCGATGTCCTATGAGAACGTCATCTACCTGTTCCTGGCGCTGTACCGTTTTTTCGCCTACGTCCTGGCTGTGGTTCTCACCCAGGCTATTCCGCTAGACCCGCTTAAAGAACCTAACGTTCAAACCTACCTCATCGTGGGCCTGGTAGGCGTTTATACCCTGCTTAAGGTCTTTTCCCCTCTACTGTGGCAGCAGAGATACCCTTGGACATATGTAGTTTTGGGTTTCGATCTCGTTGCTTGCATCCTTCCTCTGATGTTCACCGGCGGACTGGACAGCGGCTTTCTCCTCTATGCTCTTACTCCTGTGATGAGCGCCGCCCTCATGTTTAGGGAGAGTGTGGCCTTTATCACATCTGGGCTGCTATCTCTATCTCTGCTTCTAGCCCACGTGGTCGGCAGTCAGTGGAGCGACGAATTTGCCTGGATTATGAACGGCAACTATCTTCCGCTGCTTATGATCTATATCATCTTCCTCTTCCTTATCGCTATTCTTACCTATCGCACCAACTTGAATATCCGTCGGCACATAGAAGCAGATGCCGTACTCGGCGAACGAAGGAGGATAAGGCGCGAGCTGCACGACGGCGTGGCCCAGTCACTGAGTTACCTCAATATGAAAACGAAGTCGGTGAGAGACGCAGTATCTTCGCAGAGCACTGACCAGGCGCTCGCTGGTCTGGAGGACATCCGGAAAGTGGTGAGAGATACCTATGAGGATATCAGGGTAGCGATTGACTCGTTGAGTGAGACACGGATATTCCCCTTGGTGCGGACTCTGGCTGAGTATGTCCAGGAATTCGGTGAAGCAAACAGCATTGAGGCCAAATTTGAGCCACCTGAAGGCGATATGAAGCTTTCCCACATGGCTGAACTACAGCTTTTGCAGGTCGCTCATGAGTCGCTGACCAACGTCAGAAAGCATGCTCAGGCTAGTAGCGTGTGGATAAAGATGGATAGTAGTCCACAAGGTGTGGAAATGATTATCAAGGACAATGGACGGGGTTTTTCTTTGGCGGACTATCAAGAAGACTCTGCTGGTCACCACGGATTGATTATCATGGCGGAACGAGTGGAGAGCCTCGGAGGTACCTGCGATATTGCTAGCAATCCTGGTGAGGGTACGGAGATAAGGATCCGCATCCCGGCCGAGAAAGTGAGGTTATGAAATGCCTATTAGAGTACTTTTGGTGGATGATCACTCCTTGTATCGGCGTGGCATAACTGCAGCATTGGCTGGGGAGGAGAGCATCGAGATAGTGGGAGAGGCGGCGGACGGGCTGGAGGGCATAGAGAAGACAAGGGAACTCATGCCCGATGTAGTGGTGCTGGACCTTCAGATGCCCCGTTGCGGCGGCCTCGAGGCCTGCCAGGCCCTCCAGACAGAGTTGCCTCAGATCAATGTCCTCGTGCTGACTGTCTCCGACAAGGAATCTGACCTTTTTGGAGCCATAAAAGCCGGTGCCAAGGGATATCTGCTGAAGGACACTGGGCCAGAGGATCTGGCCCAGGCCGTTATTCACATTGCCAAGGGAGGGGTGATAGTCTCTCCTTCTATGGCGTCAAAGCTGCTCACTGAGTTCAAGACAGGAGAAGTGTACAGGGAGGAAGCTACTTCAGCGGTGAGCCAGCGAGAAGTGGAGGTCCTTCAACTGGTGGCCAAGGGTGCCACTAACAAGGGGATTGCCAGCACCCTGTTCATCTCCGAGAATACCGTCAAGACCCATCTGCGAAATATCATGGACAAGCTGCACTTGGCGAACCGCAGCCAGGCCGCTGCTTACGCCATCAGGGCGGGTCTGGTTCGCGATGAGGATCCTGAGCTGTCATAGCTCAGGGCCCCAACTCGACCACAGCGAGGTCGTTCTCGCGTAGGGCAACCCATGGCTCGGCTTCCGGCCACCAAAGCCGCCTCTGGATAGACTCCCAGTGATTCGCCAATCTTGTGTGCCATTCTGTGCCAAGCGAAAAATGCAAAAGCAACGCCGAGTTC
>JAUWXW010000214.1 GCA_030616195.1 Chloroflexota bacterium
CAAACGGCGGAAATCAAGCAGCCACCGAAGTCGGAAATGCTACCTCTGCGCTCGAAAGAGGGCTTTGAGAACGATGAGGAGGTTAAGGCTTATCTGAGCGAAGCTATCAGTCACCTTCTTCATGACAAAGGATACCATCCTGGTGAACGGGACGGCGTCGACCTGTACTTCGAAAGCGAAGGACAGGGCTTTTATGTCAACCTGGCGGTACGTTGCGACGACACAGCCCTGGAAAGGGCGAAGGAGCTAGCCGCACGACGGCTACAGTATGGTGTTGATCACGAGTACGGCATAATAGTTCCAGCTTTCCAGGAGTCTCTGGGCATTTCTCTGCTCAATCAGGACCGCTGGATGTGGAGAAACGAGGAGTATCTAGCAGCAAACCGCATCGGCATCTATGCCGTTGACAATTGGAACCCGAACCTGATTTATGCCTTCACTATTCACCCCAAGCCAAGAGAGCTCAAAAGGTATTTCATGACCACCGGGTCGCAATGGCAAATGGTCCGCTCAAGGTATGTGGCGGGCAGAAGCCGGAGGAAGAGGGAAGCAGAGCTTTGAGTTCTCTGACAGACAGAGCGCATTAGGCGAAATCCGGTTTCGGGCTTCTTGAGGGGGAAGGAGTCACTTCCTTCACCTACTCCAACAGAGGGAAGGGATTCCCTCTGGCCTCAAGCAACAGGTTGAGCTCGAAGTATCCTTCTACCGAGGGCAAAGTGCTGAAAAGACACACCCGAGAGCACGCTCCGGTCATCAGCCCCGTGACTCGCGTACTGCCCACACTGAGACCAACCCTGCCCTATAATTGTATCAACTCCACCTGGACCCCATCTGGGTCTACCACATGGGTTACTTTTACGTCTAGTCCCTCAATATTTAAGATCCACACCGGAGTTCTGAACTTGATGCCCTTTTTGGCCAAATCCTCTTCTAACTTCTCCAGATCGGATACCGCTAGGCAGACCTCCACCAGGCCCGTTGACGCGAATTTCAGGTGCTCGGGCGGTCTTTCCCTCACTGGCGGAGATTCCCACCCGAGCAGCTCTATCATGCTCCCCACCTCGTCTGCCAGGATGACCATTCTGACGCTCGTACCCGTCTCCATAAGGGCCATATCCAGGTCTGGACCTGACAGCATCCTGTCCTGGATCAGTTGTAATCCCAGGGCATCCCTCCAGAAAGCCAGGGACCTCTCCATGTCCTTTACGCTTATGGCTACGTGATTCAGACGCATATCAAGAACCTCCTTTCACCCGCCAGACGGTATAATAGCTGGCTTACAACAGACTACTTGCCAAATATCTCCCGGCACCAGGGAACGCTGGGTGGAAGTGCCGTGCAAAGTAAGTTAGTCAGTTTTGGAACGTTCAGCACATCACCGGACGCCCGAGGTGCTTTCGACAAGAGCGAACCGAGTCACTGGCTACAGATAATCAGATTCAAGGGCTGCGCAAATAGGAGCGGGGGCAATTCATAAATTGCCCCTACTTTTCAGCTCCTCTATATCCAGGGGATCACCTTTGGATGGTTCCCTTCTAAGGCTGATGGCTCCGATGGGGCACACGTCCACACAAACCCCACAGCCCATGCACTTTTCAAAGCTCCGAACAGCCTTCTGTGCTTCGTCATCCATGCTAATGGCATGGAATCGACAGGTGTTCTCGGCACAAGCTCCACATCCGTCGCACTCGTCGCTTATCTCACAAACATAGCCTGAAGGGGCCAGAAGGGGAACTGTGCCTTCTAACAGGTTCCACATCTTGATCCCCAGACAGCAACAATCGCAGCAATTGCAGATAGCATCCAACCTGTTACCCACCGATTGCTCGAAATAGGCGGTCTGGACGAAGCCCTTCTCATGTGAGAATTCAAGTACCTTCACGGCCTCCTCCTGAGAGATCTTGCGATAATTCTGGTTCTGGTCTGCTATGAAAGAAGCATAGGGGTCCCCGAGAAAGAGGCAGACCTCCTGGGGTGGAGGAAGACACGGGTTTTCCGAAGCTCCGCGACAAGGGCATGTCCCCAACGCAATCGAATCAGGGTTGTGTAGAATCACGTCTCTGGCCACCTTAAAAGGAATCACCTTCTCGGGCGGACTCACGTTCACATCCTCTTTCTGGGTAACCAGCTTTATGGCGTCCTGCAACTTCAATACTTTCCCATGGTAGACGCTGGTATCATAGCTCATGGCCGCATCACCGATTTGCTGATTGAGGAACTGCAGCATCTCATCGATACCTTCGTCCAGCTTCGGGAGCTCCTTGGCAGTAAGACCTGATGCCCGAAGACCATGGGCAAGAAAGTGTTGTATGTACTTCAAGTAAAGGTAGCCAGCGAAAAAGTCATTCTTATGCTCTAGAGGATAGGCGTCGTAGAGTGCCTTGGTTATCTCGTGGTGCATGATTACCTCCTTTCGGTGAATTGATCGCTCGACCGGAACCCTGCCACTTCCTCAAGGCTGCGGCTACACTCCCCATTCCATGTAGTGGGCTATACCTACGCGCAAGAGCTCGTTGCTAACCTCGTAGATTTGGGTAACCTTGGCATCGCGATAGATTTTTTCCACCACGTTTTCCTTGGTATAGCCGATGCCGCCGAAGACCTGCACCGCCTCACTGGCCACTTTGACGGCAGTATCGGAGGTCATCACCTTGGTGGCAAACGTCAGCTTAAGATCGGACTGGGGGTGAGTATCGGAGTAGTTGGCAGCTTTCCAGGCCAGGGCCCGAGCTGCCTCAATCTGAATGAACATGTCGGCCAGCTTGGCGCCCACCAGTTGGAACTGAATTGCCGGCCGGCCGAGTATCAACCGCCGCTTGGCATAGTCTAGAGCTGCCTCGTAAGCCGACCGGGCCAGGCCGAGGGACAAGCCCCCGATGGTGGCCCAGGGATCCAGTGTACACAGCCTGTCAGCTCTTGTGGCAACATCGAAGCCGACTCCCGGGCGGCCTCCCAGGATATGACTCTTGGGCACCCGGAGGTCATCAAGGTAGAGTTCGGCGTTGTACGACAGCCTCTGGCCCATTTTGTCCGCCGACTTCCCCAGAGTAAGTCCCGGGGTGTCGGGCCAGACGAGGAAGGAACTGTGGGCCTCAACGCCGGTTTTGGTCATGTCGGTCCGGGCCTGGATGTCATACCACTTGGTGATGGGTGTACCGCCGTTAGTGCAGAAAGACTTGTTGCCATTGAGAACGTACTCATCGCCTTCTAGCCGGGCCGTGGTCTCCATAACGTAGTTGAACGGGTCATCGATCGGCCAGCCTGGGCCCACATTGGGTTCGGTAGTGGCTATGGCAACAAGACCGCCCTCTCCCTCCGTTACCGCCCTGAGAAACACCTCCCGCTGCTCCTCTGTAGCTACGTTCATCATGAAAGTCAGGGTGGTAACGTGGCCCTCGTAGCTGACGCAGAACCCGGCATCGGCGGCAGCCAGTTCCTCCCAGATAATCACGTGGGTAAGGCAGTCCAGCCCCAGCCCCCCGTACTTGAGGGGAATGCAGGACTTGTGCAGATCCAGCTCAAAGCTCTTCTTGAACAGGTCTACGGGAAAGGCTTCCTTGGGATCCGGGATCTTCTCCCTCTCCATGGCGACAGGCTTGATCTCCTTCTCAGCGAAGTCCCGGGCCATCTTCTGCATGGCCAACTGTTGCTCGCTCAAGGTGAAATCTACCACTTGACACCTCCTTTTTTCCTTCACTCTAAGTGTGGCCTGGCTCACACGTGACCCTGGCCACGCCCCCTCAATAGACTG
>JAUWXW010000244.1 GCA_030616195.1 Chloroflexota bacterium
TCCAGGGTGCCCACCAGCGAGGCAAATACCCCTCCCCGGTCGATGTCCCCTACCAGAAGAACAGGGGCACGGGCCATACGGGCCACTCGCATGTTGACTATCTCCCTCTCTCTCAGGTTTATCTCCGCCGGACTCCCGGCCCCCTCTATGATCACCACATCATAGGCAGAGCGGAGGCGGTTCAGAGAGTCCTCCACTGTTTTCAGCAGAGACGGAGTGTAAAGATAGTAGTCCCCTGCACTGATCGTCTTGGCCACCTTGCCCAGGACAATCACCTGGGACCTGGCGTCTGCTTCCGGCTTGAGGAGCACCGGGTTCATGTCGACACTGGGCTCGAGTCCCGCTGCCTCTGCCTGCACCGCCTGAGCCCGACCTATCTCCCCACCCTCCCTGGTGATAAAGGAATTAAGCGCCATATTCTGCGCCTTAAAAGGCGCCACGCTAAGCCCGTCCTGCTTGAAGATGCGGCACAGGGCAGCTACCAGGACGCTCTTGCCCACAGTGGAGGCAGTGCCCTAAATCATCAACGTCTTAGCCGGCATTTCGCTTTTCTCTTTCAACTTCTTTGATGGCAGCGACTAGCTGGCGGCATAGCCTTAAGCCCCTGGGAGCGATGCGGATATGCCGGGGCAATCCAAAGGAAGTGCAGTCGCGCACCAGTATTTTCTTTTTTAGCAGCCGCTGTCGAAAGTCTGCGGCATCGCCTACCTCAACCAGAAAGAAGTGCGCTTCAGAGGGAAGGCAGCGAAGGCCGAGGCGAGTTAACTGGCGCACCAGGTAGTTTTTCCCCCTAGCCACCATGACTCTACTCCGCTTCAGAAACTCATCCTGTTGCAGCGCAAAGATCGCCGCTTGCTGAGCTACAGTGTTTACATTCCACGGTGGGCAGACGCGCCGCAGCGAGTCGATTATTTCATCTCCAGCTATGGCATAGCCCAGGCGCAGCCCGGCCAGGGTATAGTCCTTGGTCATGGAGCACAGCACGAGCAAGTTGTTGTCCTCAACCATGGCCGGAGAAAACCCGCCGTGCTCAGAGATCTTGAGGGCTCTTATTTCGGGTCTGGGTTGCAAACTCAAATCAACACCACCCTTGAAACCACACAAATCCAACCCCACATTATAGCCACAGTGTTCACCAATCTTTCCGCGGAGATGATCGCCCCCGATGTCAAAGGCCTGTTGGGGTCACCGAGCTGATAATGTCCCACCTTTTCCAGGCGAGTTCTAAGCGCCCCTGCTGTGGCGCTCATGGGCCAGCCGGCATTGGGACTTTCCGTCCTGCCGTGATCGCGGAGCATGACTCGCCAGGCTCTTTTACCGTCCTCTCTGCATAAATAGGCAGCTGCTACTATCAAAAGCGCCGAAATCCTTGACGGGATGAAGTTCACCACATCATCTAGCCTGGCGGCCACCTTACCCAGGTACTCATATTTCCCGTGGTAGCCGATCATGGCGTCAAAGGTATTCACTACCCGATAGGCCACAGCACCGGGCACGCCCAGGAGCAAGAAATACAACAGAGGAGCTACGAAACTATCACTGGCGTTCTCTGCCGTCGACTCCACCGTGGCCGATATTAGTTGCGGCTCATCGAGCTGGCTGGTATCCCGGCTGACCAGAGACCCCAGTTGGGTTTTTGCTCTATTCAGATCGCCTTCCTCGAGAAAATCTCTTACCCTGAGGGCGGCTCGACGCAGCCCTTTGATAGAAAAAGTTGATTTCAGTAAGAATGCCGCCACCAAAAGGTAGACCGGTGTGTTCACCCCTTCGAGGTAATCCAGAAGGAAATAGACGCCCACAGCAAGGAGGCCTACGGTGAGTATCACTATTCCAGCGCCGTAGAGTAGCTGCGCCCGTCGGCCCTGGCGTGGAGCTAGCCTTAACTCCAGTGAGATGACCTTGCCCACCCAGAACACAGGGTGCACGGGATTGGGAAACTCCCCCAGGACAAAATCAAAAGCCAGGGCCAGGAGCAGAATGACTACAGGTTCCATGGTGAATATGCTCGATTTCTCTCAACCAGTGCTTTGGTGCCACATCTCGCGTAGGGGCAATTCATGAATTGCCCCTACATCGTCGGAATACTTGCCGGTGCTCGCGCCCGCACTGACACAAGCGCCACCGTGCATCGAAATGGGCCACCCTCGCGACAATGACACGGGTGTTGGCGGTGGACAGTGGCTAGTCGTCGTGGCGGCAGAACGCCACCCGCCCTATCAGCGCTCAATCCCCTTCCGGGCCTCAACGCCCTTGTCATGATAGTGTTTTATCTCCGCCATCTCTGTTACCAGGTCTGCCGCAGCCACAACCTCTGGCGGCGCGTATCGTCCGGTAAGAACAACCTCCACACCTTCTGGCTTAGACTGTATTATCTCCAGCATCTCCTCCAGCGAGATCAGGTCAAAATAGTGGGCGGTAGAAATCTCGTCAAAGACTATGATATCGTACTCGCCGGAAAACATGGCCGCCTTCGCCCTGGCCAGGCCCTCCTTCGCCATTCGTACGTCCTCCTGGTTGGGAGGCTTCCGAACGTGTATGTAGCTGCTTCTGCCATATTGTTCAATAACAATATAGGGGTGTACCATTTTGGCCGCCTCAAGCTCGCCGTATTGCTGGCCCTTCATAAACTGTCCGATATAGGTCTTCAATCCGTGTCCCATAGCCCGAAAAGCCAGGCCCATAGCCGCCGTAGTCTTGCCCTTGCAGTTTCCCGTGTAAACCTGGACGTATCCTTTCCCCAGAGGGTGTGATTCTTCTGCCGTCATGATTGTCCTCCTTACCTAGACGTACTGCATTTTAGCAAAGTGGACAGGGAGTTTAAACAAGCTCAATTCAACCACTCATCAAGGTCCTAGCTTTCATAGTTCCTTCTTTCTTCAGGTAGGACAACAATTTGAGGCACAGCGGCTGAGGGATGCTGGCTCACCTCCACCGAAGCGGAGAAAACCTGCTGGATGATGTCTGAGGTAATAACCTGGCTAGGTGTCCCGTCGGCAAAGATCTGCCCCTCTTTGAAGAGGACAATCCGGTCGAAGTAAAGGGCTGCTAGGTTAAGGTCATGCGTAGCACCG
>JAUWXW010000202.1 GCA_030616195.1 Chloroflexota bacterium
AAGTCTAGGGACATCTGCTTCGGCTTGCGAGCTTCAACCTCAGCTCTTTCCTGCCTTCGCAGGGCCCGGCCTTTTTCTTGGCGATGTTTAATCCGGGTATTCCAGATCGAACGCTTGATGCGTTCAAGGTCGCGCATCTGGTCGCTGTTGAGAGTGTCTTTGCGGATATCTTCCGGGACCAGGTCGCCCTTGTATTTGGTGGTAACGTAGAGGTAAATCTCAGTCCAGTCATGGTCAAAGGGGAAGCAGAGGCTGGCCGTCATTAGATAGGCGCACACCTCGGCATCGGTGGCCAGCCCCTCTTCTTTCTTCATCAGTAGCGCCAGGCGTTGCACCTTGATGTCATCTTTGAGGGTTTGGGGTATCGCGTCTTCCCACCCGCCTGGGTAAACTACGATGGGATCGGTCAGCGCTCCCACCAAGTTGTCAATCTGCCTGTCTATTTCCTTGTTCAGTATCATTCCTCGTCCTCGTCTAACACTTCGTCCGGCTCGGCGACTGCAACACTTGGCGAACCGAGCGTGGTTTGCATTACCATCACAGGCCGGTGGTGCGGATTCTGGAGCTCCTGCACCCGCTCGGCAAAGCGTTCGTCTTGGTAGGAACCGTAGGGGCGTGACGAGGTAGCCTTTACTACCCGCTTGGCTTGAATACCGAGTGTCTGCTGCTGCGACAGCCTCTCATTGGCCAGGGCAGCCTGCGGCAGGTTGTGGCGGATAGTGTCCACACTACGCGCAGCATTGGATAGAGCACACTCCAAGGCCCCCATCAACCCTCGAAGGTGTTGATCCATGTAGCCGGCGAGAGAAGCCTGCTCCGTCCTGGTCGCTTCTACTTTCGCTGACATCGCCTTCAAGGAGGGTGTGAGCTTATCGAGTAGTTCTTGAACCTCGTCCATCCTGTCCCAGATCGGCAGAGTTTTCCACCTTATCGGCATAGTTCTCCCTTCTAGGGAGGGGCGGCGATGCTGGAGAAGACCATAGACCACGTTCTCCTTTCGTTTATTTCGCCGCCCCTCCAATTCTTCTACTCCTTGACTGCCAGGGGCATGAGCAGGTGGGTGGTGCCATCCTGCTTTATCACCGCCGGCCCCGTAGCCGTGGTCGTCCGCATTGTCATCTGACCACTCATCCGGGCAACGATTTCCTTCAAGTACCTGATATTGAAGGCTATGTTTACCTTTCCACCACACGGCACCTTGTACTCGGTTTCGTTGCCGTTGGTGCGCCCTGATACCACCAGCATCTTGCCCTTGGTCCGCAGGCGGATGATTTCACCCTCGGGCTTCATCGCCTCGACCGTCTTGATGGCAGTCATTAGCTCCACGGTCTGAACCCTCAGCGAAGTGCCATTAGCGGGGATCAACTGCTGGTAGTCGGGGTACTTCCCTTTGGTGCGCACCACCGTCACATTCAGCCCATCGCCCTCGAAGAAGGCATGGTTGCCCTTGACCCGCAGCGACACCTTCCCCGGCAACAGCTTCATCAGCAGCATCGAAGCACTTCGGGGCACCAGGATCTGCTCCTTGAGCTGCCCCCTGGTCTTGACCGTTGCTACGGTCAGGCGCCAACCGTCGGAGGCTACGAGCTCCACACCCGACTTCTTGCCCGGGTTGATGCAAACGCTGGCGAGGACGGGCCGGCAGGCATCGTCAGTCGCTATTGCGTGGTCAACCTTCTGCAGTCCCTTGCACAGGTCGATCACCCTTATGGGGTCGGACTTGGGAGACTGGGGGAGCTTGGGGAATTCCTTGGGGTTGGCGCCAGCGAGGGAGGTAGCCGCCTGGCCAGCCTGTACCTTGAGCTCGCCCTGGTAGATCTTGGCGGGCTTGTATTCCGGGGTGTAATCGGGATGGCCACTGCTTCCGTGCTGGACCTGCTCTGTCCTCACCTGGCTCTTGCCACTCAGGGAAACGGTGTCTACCTTTACCGCCTTCAAGAAGCTTTCCAGCTCCTTGGGGGGAACGCAGATAGCGCCACTCCCATTCAGCGTCGCCTTGCAGTTGCCCACCACGAAGGCTTCGCCGTTGCAGGCCGTGAGCGTTAGCTTGCCCTGACTGACCTCTAGCAAGAGCTTGTCGAAGGGGCCCGTGCCAACGCCAGCCTTGACCTTGCTGAGTACTCCCAGCAGGGCCTCACGCCGTACTGTTATTTTCATCTATCTCACCCCCTTTCTAGGTTCTAGCACCAGTTTGAACGGCGACTTGTCAATGACAGTTTTGGCCATTTCTGTCACCGCTCATCAGGGGCTAGAGCGTCAGCCCCGTACTAGGCTACTTTGATATCAAATTCCTTCACGGCTATTCCATGCTTCGCAAGCAGCCTCTTCGCCTCCTCAACATCCGCCGCTTGTTGCTTCAGAGCAGACCCCACGAGAAGCGCAGGGATGTACCTTCCGGCTATGCGAATCATCTCGCCGTTGATATCCTCGTAATCACCAATAGCCCAGCAGGTCATGCCGTACTCCACGCTGGGAGGAGGGTTGCCGTTCCTGCTATCGAATTGAGACAGGAAATGTGCCCTATCTTCACCGCGCTCGAAGTATGTCCCGTAGAAGCCAGCCCTGTCGTAGTGGGCAATGAATGAGCAGTGCTGGATAAGGTGGTGATACAGAGGCTTAGTGAAATGCTCCCCCTTGCAGCCATGCTTCAGGAACGTCTCCCACTGCTTCAACGCCTTCCGCTTCTCGTCAGCGGACATAAACTGGCCATCCTTCAGTTCAACCATCTTGAGTCACCCCCTTTCTAGGTTCTAGCACCAGTTTGAACGGCGACTTGTCAATGACATTTTGGTCATTTTTTGTCACCGTCCATCAGGGGCTAGACAAAGGGAACTTTGCCCATCACAGTCCCAGCATATCCACCCGCAGTAGTGGTACCAGGGCGGCCACCTGAGCCTCAGCACCAGGAAAAGTCCCCAGGTGCAATGATGACCGTAGAGAACTCTAGGGCACTGCTCCCAGGACTCGGCCAGGTGCAGCATTAGGACCAAGCTCTTTTTTTCAATTGCCGATGTTAGCTTCGGGAACATGTTTTGGTTTCCTCACTTTCTAGGGTCGCGCTGCTTCATCTCGGTAGGCAAATTTGCCCACCTCTGTAGCTCTTCGATGGAAACGAATCCCGCTTCCCTCTCGATTGGAGGCCACCCGAAGCGGATAAATACCGTCCTGAGCCATATCATGTTGACGATCTCAGTATCTTGAGATATGGCAAGCAGAATTCCCCCTTTGATAAAGAAGAGTTGGTACTGGGGGCGACCAACGATTTTCAGGTCGAGTTCCATCTTGCCCCCTTGAGTTTTTGTTAGCCACGGCAGTCTGCAAATCTATTGCAGTTCCACCATCTGAGTCCCAAACTACAGGCCATCACCTCGTCTCCTTCGAGATAGCGGCAATACCTACACTCTGGCACATCAACGCTCTCGCCCCGCCAGTTCTTCAGATCGTCCAGTCCAGCCAGTACCGAACAGATGTCGTCCATCGCTCGGTGCATAGCTCTCCTTGCCTCTCGCATCACGAATATGTCGGGCTGGCTGAAATCAATGGACTCGGTAAGCTCGGATACTATGAACCGAGCCAGCCCATCCCCACCACCAAGAACATCCACGAATTCGCCTTCCTCATCGTGATATGCCGAGAGGGAACCGTCGGAGTAGAAGCGGTTGGCGTAGGCGAGAAGCTCTGCCTTAGACATAGACATAGCTCCCCCTTAGTCAGTTATTGAGGCAGTAGCCTCACG
Organism: Chloroflexota bacterium; assembly: GCA_030616195.1. Next base: position 3,737 of record JAUWXW010000202.1, read on the forward strand.
TCAGGAGCGTAGAGCTTCTACGCCCCTGCACGTCGGGCTACTACCCGCCCTTACCGTTCGGCTGGTAGACGAGATGTTGCACCACGATACCATCGGCCAGTTTGGTCTGGCCTTTGGCAAGCACGGTGCTCCGTCCCGTGCTGGACGGTTCGCCCTTACCGAGTTTGAGATCAATGTGCAGTCGCCCGCCTTTGATCTCTACCACGTCGTTAGCCACAGTTTCCTCCCTATTCAATTT